>JAIOJV010000118.1 GCA_019911805.1 Gammaproteobacteria bacterium | reverse complement strand
TGAAGTTCGACGTCCGCTATTACCTCGTGGCGATCCTGTTCATTGTGTTCGACCTGGAAATTGCCTTTCTGTTTCCTTGGGCCGTTGCACTCGACACCCTTGGCCTTGCGGGTCTGGTATCCATGGGGATCTTCCTGGCCGTACTGGTGGTCGGCTTCGTCTATGAATGGAAGAAGGGGGCACTCGAGTGGGATTGACGCAGAGCCCGCCTGAGATGCTGCAGCAACGCGGCTTTGTCGTGACCAAGATCGATGATCTGGTCAACTGGGCGCGTACCGGGTCACTCTGGCCCATGACGTTCGGCTTGGCCTGCTGTGCCGTGGAAATGATGCATGCGGGCGCGGCACGCTATGACCTTGACCGCTTCGGGGTCATTTTCCGTCCCAGTCCGAGGCAGTCCGACGTGATGATCGTCGCCGGGACGCTGACCAACAAGATGGCCCCTGCCTTGCGCAAGGTCTACGACCAGATGCCTGAGCCGAAGTGGGTGATCTCCATGGGCTCATGTGCCAACGGCGGCGGCTATTATCACTATTCCTACTCCGTTGTCCGCGGTTGCGATCGCATCGTGCCGGTGGACGTGTACGTGCCGGGCTGCCCGCCGACCGCCGAGGCCCTGCTCTACGGCATTCTGCAATTGCAGAACAAGATCCGCCGTACCAACACCATCGCCCGCTGAGTCCGATCATGAGCCGAGCCGAGCAGTTGCTGGAACAGATACAGGAAACCCTGGGCGAGGGGATCGAGTCAGCGACGCTGGATCTGGGTGAGGTGACCGCGGTGGTCGCACCCGAGCGGCTGTTGGAAGTCTGCCGGACGTTGCGTCACCACCCCGATTTCGAATTCACCCTCCTCATCGACGTCTGCGGTGTGGACTATTCCGAGTATGGCATCGACGAATGGTCGACCGTGGAGTCATCCGGTCAGGGGTTCAGCCGCGGCGTCGATGCGCACACCGCCGGCCATCTGCGCCAGGACGACGCGGACCTCTCCGTCGAACGGCCGGCCCGGGCGTTACGCTTCGCCGCGGTCTATCACCTGCTGTCGATCAGCCATAACCGGCGCCTGCGCCTGCGCTGCTTCGCGCCCGACGAAGAATTGCCCGTGATCCCCTCGGTGATCGACGTCTGGGCCGCGGCGAACTGGTTCGAACGCGAGGCCTTCGACCTCTATGGCATCATCTTCGACGGCCACCCCGATCTGCGCCGTATCCTGACCGATTACGGTTTCATCGGTCACCCGTTCCGCAAGGATTTCCCACTGTCGGGCAACGTCGAGGTGCGCTACGACCCCGAGCGGCAGCGCGTCGTCTACGAACCGGTCAGCATCGAACCGCGCGTGCTGGTACCGAAGGTGATCCGCGAGGAGATGCGGAGGCGTTCCGAAGTGAATATGGCTGATTCGGAATCCGTACCGAAACCTTCATGATTCTGCGAGAGAGATACAAGAAACAAGATGCAAGACGCAAGTAAAGCAACTGGTATCCTGGAAGCGTTCTTTGCTTGTATCTTGTCACTTGTATCTTGTATCTGAGCAAAGCGACACGATATGCCTGAGATCAGAAGCTATACCATGAACTTCGGTCCGCAGCATCCGGCGGCGCATGGTGTGTTGCGCCTGGTGCTGGAGATGGACGGCGAGGTGATTCAGCGTGCCGATCCGCACATCGGACTGCTGCACCGCGCCACCGAGAAACTGGCCGAGAGTAAGCCGTACAACCAGAGCATCGGCTATATGGACCGGCTCGATTACGTGTCCATGATGTGTAACGAACACGGTTATGTGCTGGCCATCGAGAAGCTGCTCGGTATCGAGCCGCCACTGCGTGCACAGTATATCCGCGTCCTGTTCGACGAGATCACGCGCGTCCTGAACCATTTAATGTGGCTCGGGGCACACTCGCTGGACATTGGGGCCATGACCGTGTTCCTGTACGCCTTCCGTGAGCGTGAGGATCTGATGGACTGCTATGAGGCGGTCTCCGGTACGCGCATGCATGCGACCTATTACCGCCCCGGCGGCGTCTATCGCGACCTGCCGGATACCATGCCCAAATATCAGGAATCCAAGTGGCGCAGCGGTGACGAGGTACGGCGTCTGAACACCAATCGCGAGGGCTCGATGCTGGATTTCATCCAGGATTTCACCGAGCGTTTCCCGGCCTGCATCGACGATTATGAGGTGCTGCTGACGGACAACCGCATCTGGAAGCAGCGCACCGTCGGTATCGGCGTGGTCTCGCCCGAGCGCGCCCAGCAGCTGGGCTTCACCGGCCCCATGCTGCGCGGTTCCGGCATCGCCTGGGATCTGCGCAAGAAGCAGCCCTACGAGGTCTACGACCGTATGGATTTCGACATCCCGGTGGGCCGCAACGGTGACTGCTACGATCGCTATCTGGTGCGCATGGAGGAGATGCGCCAGTCCAACCGTATCATCCGGCAATGCGTCGACTGGCTGCGCGCCAACCCCGGTCCGGTACTGCTCGAAGACCGCAAGATCACGCCACCACGCCGCGAAGAGATGAAGGCCGATATGGAGTCCCTTATCTATCACTTCAAGCTGTTCACGGAAGGCTATTGTGTGCCCAAGGGCGAGGCCTACGCGGCGGTGGAGCACCCCAAGGGTGAATTCGGCGTGTATCTGATCTCGGACGGTGCCAACAAACCCTATCGTCTGAAGGTACGCGCACCGGGCTTCGCGCATCTGGCGGCGCTGGACGAGATGGTCCGTGGCCACATGCTCCCGGACGTAGTGGCCATCATCGGCACCCAGGACATCGTCTTCGGCGAGATCGATCGGTAATGATGACTTTAACCACAAAGGACACGAAGGGCACAAAGGAAATCAGAACGAATTATTATTTTTGAAATAATGGTTCCTTCGTGTCCTTTGTGTCCTTCGTGGTAAACGAGGTTTTGATGGACGTGCAGCAAAAAGCATCGCTGAGTGCCGAGGTCCGCGCCGAGATCGACCACTGGCTGACCAAGTTTCCGCCGGAGCGGAAGGCGTCGGCGGTGCTGGCGGCACTGCATGCGGTGCAGCACGAGGCCGGCCATGTGAGTGTGGCGGCGATGGATGCGGTCGCCGAGTACCTGGACATGCCGCAGGTATCGGTCTATGAGGTCGCGAGCTTCTATTCGATGCTCGAGACCCGACCGGTCGGTCGCAATACCGTGGCGATCTGCACCAACATCTCCTGCATGCTGTGTGGTGCCGACGGCCTGGTCGAACATGTGGAAAAGAAGCTCGGTGTCCGTCGCGGCGAAAGCACAGCGGACGGCCGCATTTTTCTCAAGTACGAGGAGGAGTGCCTGGCCGCCTGCGTCGGTGCCCCGATGATGACAGTGAACGGGCATTATCACGAGCATCTGACCATCGAGAAGGTCGACCAGATCCTGGACGAGCTGAAATGACAATGGCCACGGAAGCACACAGCAACACACGGAAATCGGTAGGATTCATGCGGTGCCTTTCCGTGTGCTTCCGTGGCCATGAGAGATTTTGATGAAATCCAACGAAGTCTGTTTCGCGACGCTGCAGTACGATCAGCCCTGGACGCTTGAGAACTATCTCAAGACGGGCGGCTATCAGGCGTGGAAGAAGATCCTGGCCGAGAAGACGCCGGCCGAGGTGATCATCGACGAGGTCAAGAAATCCGGTCTGCGCGGACGTGGCGGGGCGGGTTTTCCGACCGGGTTGAAGTGGAGCTTCATGCCGCGCACGGCGCCGGTACAGAAGTACATCGTCTGCAACTCCGACGAATCCGAGCCGGGCACCTGCAAGGACCGCGATATCCTGCGCTTCAACCCGCATGCGCTGATCGAGGGCATGGCCATCGGCGGCTACGCCATCGGCGCCACCGTCGGCTATAACTACATGCGCGGCGAGTTCCATCACGAGCCCTACCAGCGTTTCGAGACCGCGCTGCGGGAGGCCTATGACGCCGGCCTGCTGGGCACGGACATCCAGGGTTCGGGTATCGATCTGGAGCTCCACAGCTATCTCGGCGCCGGTGCCTACATCTGTGGCGAGGAGACCGCGCTGCTGGAATCGCTGGAGGGCAAGAAGGGCCTGCCTCGTTTCAAACCGCCGTTCCCGGCCAATTTCGGCCTCTACGGCCGGCCGACCACCATCAACAACACCGAGAGCCTGGCCTCGGTGCCGGCGATCATGCGCAACGGCGGCGACTGGTTTCTGAGCCTGGGTAAGCCCAATAACGGTGGCAGCAAGATCTTCTGTGTGTCCGGGCACGTGAACCGTCCCGGCAACTACGAGGTGCGCATGGGTACACCGTTCCGCGATCTCCTGGAGATGGCCGGCGGCGTGCGCGACGGGCATACCTTGAAGGCCGTCATCCCCGGCGGCTCGTCCATGCCGGTGCTGCCCGCCGCGACCATCATGGATGTGGATCTGGACTATGACTCGCTGGCCAAGGCCGGCTCCGGGCTGGGCTCGGCCGGCATGATCGTGATGGACGATTCCGTCTGCATGGTCAAGGCGCTGATGCGCATCTCTCGCTTCTACTACGCCGAATCCTGTGGCCAGTGCACGCCCTGCCGCGAGGGTACCGGCTGGATGTACCGCGTGGTCAAGCGCATCGAGGAAGGGCAGGGGCGTCCCGAGGACCTGGATCTGCTGGTGAGTGCCGCCGGCCAGATCGAGGGCCACACTATCTGTGCCTTCGGCGAGGCCGCCGCCTGGCCGGTGCAGAGCTTTCTGAAGCACTTCCGCCACGAATTCGAATATCACGTGGCGCACGGCCGCTGCATGGTCGGCCCGGGCGCGGAACGCGGCGCGCGGGCGGGGGTCGTGGCATGAGCGCCAAAGCGGAGGTGCCCGCCGCCGAGACCGTCAACGTCGAGATCGATGGTCGGCCGTACACGGCACGCAAGGGCCAGATGATCATCGAGGTCACCGATGCCCATGGCATCGACGTGCCGCGCTTCTGTTATCACAACAAACTGCCGATCGCGGCCAACTGCCGCATGTGCCTGATACAGGTGGAGAAGGTGAACAAGCCGCTGCCGGCCTGCGCCACACCGGTCGCCGACGGCATGAAGATCTACACCCACTCCGATTACGCCCGCCAGGCACAAAAGGCGGTGATGGAGTTCCTGCTCATCAATCACCCGCTGGACTGCCCGATCTGCGACCAGGGCGGCGAATGTGAGCTGCAGGATCTGGCGCTGGGCTACGGCCGCGACGTATCGCGTTTCGCCGAGGCCAAGCGCGTGATCAAGGACAAGGACATCGGTCCGCTGATCGCCACCGAGATGACGCGCTGCATCCATTGCACCCGCTGCATACGCTTCCTGGAGGTGATCGCCGGCCACAAGGAGCTCGGCGGCACCGGCCGCGGCGAGCACCTCGAGATCGGCACCTATGTCGAGCGCGCCGTCGAATCGGAGCTGTCCGGCAACATCATCGACGTCTGCCCGGTGGGCGCGCTGACCTCCAAGCCGTTCCGCTTCCGGGCGCGTGCCTGGGAGCTGACCCAGCACGCCTCCATCGCACCGCACGACTGTGTCGGCTCCAACCTCTATGTGCATACCCGCCGCAGCGAGGTGATGCGCGCCGTGCCGCGTGATAACGAAGAGATCAATGAAGTCTGGCTGTCCGACCGTGACCGCTTCAGCTGCCACGGCCTGGAGCACCCGCAGCGCCTGACCGCGCCGCAGCGCAAGATCGATGGCCAGTGGCAGACCGTCGACTGGGAAAGTGCGCTGCAGGCCGTGGCCGAGACCTTGCGCAGTACCGCAGGTGATGAGCTGGGTATCCTGGTGAGTCCGACGGCGACGCTGGAGGAGGCCTATCTGCTGGCACGGGTCGCCGCCGGCCTGGGCTGCGCCCACATCGATCATCGCCTGCGGCAGACGGATTTCACCGACCAGGACCGCCTGAGCCTGCACCCCTGGCTGGGCGGGCCGCTGGCCGATCTCGAAAGCCGCGACGCGGTGCTGCTGATCGGTGCGAATCCGCGCAAGGAACAGCCCATCGTCGGGCACCGCCTGCGCAAGGCGGCACTCGCCGGGGCGCGTGTCTTTGCCCTCAACCCGGTCGCTTACGAGTTCAATTTCGATCTGGCCGATCAGATCGCCGTCCGGCCCTCGGCCCTGGTCGCGGAGCTGGCCGCGGTGACGGCGGCACTGCTGGGGTTGCGCAACACCCGCGCACCGGCGGACCTGCAGGGGTTGCTCGACAGTGCCACGCCGACGCCACGCCATGAGGCCATCGCGCAGGCGCTGTCCGCTGCCGAACGCGGTATGCTGCTGCTGGGCCTCACGGCGCAGATGCATCCGGCGGCCAGCGCCCTGCGGGCCCTGGCACTGCTGATCGGTGAGGTCGCCGACATACGTGTCGGCTTTCTCTCCGACGGACCCAACGGCGCCGGCGCCTGGCTGGCCGGGGTGCTGCCGCACCGCGCACCCGGCGGCGAAGCGCGTGCAACGCCGGGGCTGGATGCACAGGCGCAGCTGGCCGCGCCGCGCAAGACCTATATACTGTTCGGCTGCGAACCCGAAGCCGACTTCGCCGACGCCGCGCTGGCCCACCGTGCGCTGGCCGCGGCCGCCAGTGTCGTCGCGTTCACGGCCTTCGCCTCCGCGGGCTTGCGTGCGCAGGCGGACATCCTGTTGCCGCTCGCACCGTTCAGCGAGACCTCCGGTACCTTCGTCAATGGTGAAGGCCGCTGGCAGAGTTTTGCCGGCGCCGCGCGTCCCCGCGGTGGAACACGCCCCGGCTGGAAGGTGTTGCGCGTACTGGGTAACCTGCTGGATCTGGAAGATTTCGACTACCAGAGCTCCGAGGCGGTGCGCGACGAGCTGCGCACGCGGGTCGATGAACGTCGTCCAAGTCACGCGCGCGTCGCCGGCGCCCTTGCCCGGCCCGAAACCAACGCAGGCCTGGAACGTATTGGCGACGTGCCCCTGTATGCGAGTGATGCGCTGGTGCGGCACTCGGGACCGTTGCAGGCCATGACCGATGCGGCGGACGCCGTGGTGCGCGTAAATGCCGCCGAGGCGGCGCGGCTGGGCCTGAGCGGCAACGTCCAGGTGACGCAGGGCGCTGCCACCGCGGTCCTGGCACTGGTGATCGACGACCGTGTACCGGATGGCGCAGCCCAGATCGTCGCCGCGCGGCCGGGCAGCGCGCACCTGGGGCCGGCGTTCGGCCACGTCGAGCTCGGGCCGGCACCGTGAACGCAAGACTCAATGGCCACGGAAACACACGGAAGCACACGGAAAGGCTCTATAGAAGAGGCTCGTACGACGCCTCCCGGCGCGGTGGTCGAGGCCCATCGCTTCGAGAATCGCCGTCGTTGCATTCTTCCGTGTTGTTCCGTGTGTTTCCGTGGCAAATGAATTCTTTCAGCACAGCAGGCAGCGACGGCAACTAGAATCATGTGGGACACGATCCTCCAAGTCGGACTGATACTGGCCAAGATTGTCGCCATCATGGTGCCGCTCATGGTCGCGGTGGCCTATCTGACCTTCGCCGAGCGCAAGATCATCGGCTATATGCAGGTGCGCATCGGACCGAACCGCGTCGGGCCGCGGGGTTGGCTGCAGCCCATCGCCGATGCGGTGAAGCTGTTGATGAAGGAGGTGATCGTTCCGCGCAATGCCAACCGCTTCCTGTTCATCCTCGCACCCATTCTGTCCATCGGTCCGGCGCTGGCGGCCTGGGCGGTGATCCCCTTCGATGACGGCATGGTACTCGCCGATGTCGACGCCGGCCTGTTGTACATCCTGGCGCTGACCTCGGTCGGGATCTACGGCGTCATCATCGCGGGCTGGGCCTCGAACTCGAAATACGCCCTGCTGGGTGCGATGCGCTCGGCCGCGCAGATGGTCGCCTACGAGATCGCCATGGGCTTCGCTCTGGTCGGCGTGCTCATGGCCGCCGGCAGCCTCAACCTCGGTGACATCGTGCGTGCCCAGGAGGGCAGCCTGGTCCACTGGTTCTGGCTGCCGCTGCTGCCGCTGTGCGTGATCTATTTCATCGCCGGCGTGGCCGAGACCAATCGCGCGCCCTTCGACGTGGCTGAGGGTGAATCGGAGATCGTGGCCGGCTTCCACGTCGAATACTCGGGTGCCAGCTTCGCGGTGTTCTTCCTGGCCGAATACGCCAATATGATCCTGATCGCGACACTCACCGCCATCATGTTCGCCGGTGGCTGGCTGTCGCCCTTTCAGGGCATTCCCGTGCTCGGGACGGCCTTCGCCTGGGTGCCGGGCATCTTCTGGCTGCTGGCGAAGATCAGTTTCTTCCTGTTCTTCTTCCTGTGGTTTCGCGCCACCTTCCCACGCTACCGCTACGATCAGATCATGCGCCTGGGTTGGAAGGTATTCATCCCATTGACCATCGCCTGGCTGGTCGTCATCGCTGCGGCGATCATGGCGGGTCTTGGTCCCTGGTTCGACTGAGGTGCGTTCCGATGCGATGCTTTAACCACGAAGGACACGAAGGACACGAAGGCATGAATGAATTCAGGGCCAACCGGGTTTTGACATGTGAAGAACTTCGTGTCCTTCGTGGTTCATGTGTTGAAGGCCGAATGCAATGAACGCGATCAAACGGTATTTCAAAAGCCTGTTGCTCTGGGAGTTGTTCCAGGGCTTGCACCTGACCGGCCGCTATCTGTTCGCGCGCAAGATCACCGTGCAGTACCCGGAGGAGAAGACCCCGCAGTCGCCACGCTTCCGTGGCCTGCACGCGCTGCGCCGCTATGCGAACGGTGAGGAGCGCTGCATCGCCTGCAAGCTGTGCGAGGCAGTCTGCCCGGCGCTGGCCATCACCATCGAGGCCGCCCCACGCGAGGATGGCACACGCCGCACCACGCGCTACGACATCGATCTGTTCAAGTGCATCTTCTGTGGATTCTGTGAGGAATCCTGCCCGGTCGACTCCATCGTCGAGACACGCATCTTCGAATACCACTTCGAAAACCGCGGCGAGCAGATCATGACCAAGGAAAAACTCCTGGCCATCGGCGACAAGTACGAATCCCAGCTCGCCGCCGACCGTGCGGCGGACGCGGCGTATCGATAGGTTTTTTAAACCACAACGGACACCAAGGGCACAAAGGAAAATCTTTTTTCATATAAAAATCTTAGTGTCCTTAGTGTCCTTTGTGGTTAGTGAATGTAAGTAAGAGTCAATAAAAATGACCTTTGAGAAATTTGTTTTCTGGGTGCTGGCGGTGATCCTGGTGTTTGCAGCGGTCCGGGTGGTTTCGGTGCGCAACCCGGTGCATGCGGCCCTGCATCTGGTACTGGCGTTCTTCAGCAGCGCCGGGCTGTGGCTGCTGCTGGAGGCAGAGTTCCTCGCCATTGCCCTGGTGCTGGTCTACGTCGGTGCAGTCATGGTGCTGTTCCTGTTCGTGGTCATGATGCTCGATATCAATGTCGCGCCGCTCAAGGAAGGCTTCATCCGTTACCTGCCGGTGGGACTGACCGTGGCGGTGCTGATCGTCATTGAGATGGCGCTGATCGTCGGGGTAAAGAACTTCGGACTGGATCAGGTCGCCAGGCCAGTGGCGAAGGCGGCCGACTACAGCAACACCCGCGAACTGGGCCGCGTGCTGTATACCGATTACGTCTATCCGTTCGAGATCGCCGCGGTCATCCTGCTGGTCGCCATCATCGCCGCCATCGTCCTCACCCTGCGCCACCGCGCGGGCACCAAGCACCAGGACCCCACCAGGCAGGTCTCAGTCAAGCCCGGCGACCGCATCCGCCTGGTGAAGATGGAGGCGGAGAAGAGCGACTAACAAGGACAACTGTTACCGCAAAGGACGCGAAGGCGCGCAAAGGAATGCGAGTCTATGGAAGACGAGGAAGAGCTTGGGCGGCAGATCATCGGCTGCGCCCTGAAAGTGCATTCGGGGCTCGGCCCCGGGTTGCTGGAAAGCACGTATGAGATCTGCCTGCTACACGAGTTGCGCCAGCTGCAGATTGACGTGAAACGGCAGGTTCCTTTGCCGGTGCGCTACGCTGGATTGGACCTGGATGCGGGTTATCGCATCGATCTGCTGGTTGGTGATCGTGTGATCGTGGAGTTGAAGGCGGTCGAACAGGTACTGCCACTGCATGTCAGCCAGGTGTTGACGTATTTGAGATTGAGTCGGGTGAGGCTGGGATATCTGTTGAACTTCAATGTACTCCGAATGAAGGATGGGATCAGGCGGGTCATAAACAGCAATGATTTCCTTCGCGTACCTTTGCGTCCTTTGCGGTAAGAGTGGGGTTTTGGTGGAAGTAGAACAATGATCGCGCTGTCGGATTATCTGGTGTTGGGGGCCATCCTGTTCGCGCTGAGCGTGGCGGGGATCTTTCTCAACCGCAAGAACGTCATCATTCTGCTGATGGCCATCGAGTTGATGCTGCTGGCGGTGAATATGAACTTCATCGCCTTCTCGCATTTCCTCGATGATCTCGCCGGGCAGGTGTTCGTATTCTTCATCCTGACGGTGGCGGCGGCCGAGGCGGCCATCGGGCTGGCCATCCTGGTGGTGCTGTTCCGCAACCGGCGCGGCATCAACGTCGAGGATCTCGACAGCATGAAGGGCTAGGGCATGGAAAACGTCTATCTCGCCATACCGCTGGCGCCACTCGCGGGCGCCATCCTCGCCGGGCTGTTCGGCAGGCAGATCGGCCGTGCCGGCGCGCACTGGGTGACCACCCTGGGTGTGGCCGTGTCCTTCCTGCTGTCGTTGTGGGTATTCAAATACCACGTCCTGGACGGTGCGGCAGACTACAACGGTTCGCTGTACATGTGGGCCCTGTCCGACGGGATCCAATTTGAAATCGGTTTCCTGATCGACCGGCTCAGCGTACTGATGATGCTGGTGGTGAGCTTCGTGTCGCTGATGGTGCACATCTACACCATCGGGTACATGGCCGATGATCCGGGCTATCAGCGCTTCTTCAGCTACATCGCCCTGTTCACCTTTGCCATGCTCATGCTGGTGATGTCGAACAACTTTCTGCAACTGTTCTTCGGCTTCGAGGCGGTGGGTTTGGTGTCCTACCTGTTGATCGGCTTCTGGTACACCCGGCCGACGGCGATCGCCGCCAATCTCAAGGCCTTTCTGGTCAACCGCGTCGGCGACTTCGGGTTTCTCCTCGGTATCGCCGCGGTACTGACGTATTTCAACAGCCTCGACTACTGGGACATATTCGCCGCCGCACCGACCATGACCGATGTGACCCTGCAGATCTTCCCGGGACATGACTGGTCCATGTTGTCGGTGGTCTGCATCCTGCTGTTCCTCGGCGCGATGAGCAAGTCGGCGCAGGTGCCGCTGCACGTCTGGCTGCCGGATTCCATGGAAGGCCCGACACCGATCTCCGCCCTGATCCATGCCGCGACCATGGTTACCGCGGGTATCTTCATGGTGGCACGCATGTCGCCCCTGTTCGAGCTGTCGGAGACGGCGCTGAGCTTCATGCTGGTCATCGGCGCGATCACGGCCCTGTTCATGGGGTTCCTCGGCCTGGTGCAGCATGACATCAAGCGCGTGATCGCCTATTCCACACTGTCGCAGCTGGGCTACATGACCGTGGCGCTGGGTGCCTCGGCGTACGCTGCGGGTATCTTCCATCTGATGACCCATGCGTTCTTCAAGGCGCTGCTGTTCCTCGCCGCCGGTTCGGTCATCATCGCCCTGCACCATGAGCAGGACATGCGCAGGATGGGCGGCCTGCGTAAATACATGCCCATCACCTATTGGACGACCCTGATCGGGTCACTGGCCCTGATCGCCTTTCCGGGGATGTCCGGCTTCTTCTCCAAGGATGCCATCATCGAGGCGGTGCATCATTCACAGATCGCCGGTTCAGGCTTCGCCTATTTCGCCGTGCTGGCCGGCGTGTTCGTCACCGCGCTGTACAGCTTTCGTATGTTCTTCCTGGTGTTCCACGGTAAAGAGCGCTTTGATCGCCACGCTGCGCACCCGCATGCCGAGGGTCAGGGACAGGATGCGCATGGCCACGGCGGACCGCCGCGCGAGAGCCCGGCGGTGGTGACCGTGCCGCTGATCCTGTTGGCCATCCCGTCGGTGATCGCCGGTTACGTGATCGGTCCGGTGCTGTTTGGTGACTACTTCCAAGATGCGATCCAGGTGGCGTCGCAGCACGATGTACTCGCCCGCCTGGGTGAGAGTTATCACGGCGTGTGGGGCTACGTGACGCACGGCATCCAGGCATTACCCTTCTGGCTGGCCATGGGCGGTCTGATCACCGCCTGGTATGTCTATATAAAGAACCCGGCACTGGCGGACAAGGCGCGGGACAAGGCTGGCTTCGTCTATGAACTGCTGATCAACAAGTACTACGCCGATGACTTCAACCGGGCGGTGTTTACCGGCGGTGCGCGCGGTATCGGCCAGTTGCTGTGGCGCATCGGTGACGTGGTCATTATCGACGGGCTGGTAGTCAACGGCAGCGCCAGGATGGTGGGCTGGTTCGCCGGCGTCGCGCGACGGGTGCAGACGGGATACCTCTACACCTACGCCTTCGCCATGATCCTGGGCCTGCTGGCGATGCTCTCCTGGCTGCTGTTCGTGCGGTGAACGGCGTCATTAACCACGAAGGACACAAAGGACACGAAGTTAATGAATGTTTATTCAACAATAATGCTTTCCTTTGTGTCCTTCGTGTCCTTAGTGGTTTGAATGTGAATAACTAGGAATAACCCGATGCCGTTCGACTTGCCGCTTCTCAGTCTGCTGATCTGGGTGCCGATCCTCGGTGGGTTCGCGACCCTGCTCGCGGGGGACAAGGAGCCCTGGGGCGGGCGTACGGTGGCACTGATCGTGGCGCTGGCGACCTTCCTGCTCAGTATCCCGCTGTACACCGCGTTTGATAGCACGACTGCGGACATGCAGTTCGTTGAGAAGACCGTCTGGGTCGGGACCTACAACATCCATTACCACCTGGGGGTGGACGGTATCTCCATGCCGCTCATCCTGCTGACCACCTTCAGTACCGTGCTCGTGGTGCTGGCCGGCTGGGGGGTGATCAAGACCCGCGTTGCACAGTACATGGCCTCCTTCCTGATCATGGAAGGCCTGATGATCGGTGTGTTCGCCGCCCTGGATGCGATGTTGTTCTACGTGTTCTGGGAGGGCATGCTGATCCCGATGTTCCTGATCATCGGGATCTGGGGCGGACCGCGGCGCGTGTATGCGACCCTCAAGTTCTTTCTCTACACCTTCTTGGGGTCGGTGGTCATGCTGGTCGCCCTCATCTACCTGTACTATCAATCCGGCAGCTTTGGCATCCTCGACTTCCACGTGCTGAGGCTCGGGCTGACCGAGCAGATCCTGATCTTCATCGCCTTTCTGCTGGCCTTTGCGGTCAAGGTGCCGATGTGGCCGGTGCACACCTGGCTGCCGGATGCGCATGTCGAGGCCCCGACCGGTGGTTCGGTGATCCTGGCGGCGGTCATGCTGAAGATCGGTGGCTACGGTTTCCTGCGCTTCTCACTGCCGATCACGCCCGATGCCAGTCATGAACTCGACTGGTTGATCATTGCCATGTCGCTCATTGCAATCGTCTACATCAGCTTCGTGGCGATCGTCCAGGAGGATATGAAGAAGCTGATCGCCTATTCGTCCATTGCCCACATGGGCTTCGCCACCCTGGGCTTCTTCCTCACCTTCGCCATCCTGGAGAACACCGGCAGCATCCAGGGGAGTGCGCTGGGCATGGAGGGCGGCATGGTGCAGATGATCTCGCACGGGTTCATCTCGGCGGCGCTGTTCCTGTGCGTCGGCGTGCTCTATGACCGCACGCACAGTCGCCGGATCGCCGACTATGGCGGTGTGGTGAACACCATGCCGGTGTTCGCCGCTTTCATGGTGCTGTTTTCGATGGCCAACTCGGGCCTGCCGGGCACTTCGGGCTTCGTCGGCGAGTTCACGGTGATCCTGGCGAGTTTCAAGGCCAATTTCTGGTTCGCCTTCCTGGCCGCGACGACCCTGATTCTGGGCGCGGCCTACAGCCTGTGGCTGGTCAAGCGCGTGGTCTTCGGTGCGGTCGCCAACGACACCGTCGCGCAACTTCAGGACCTGAATCCGCGCGAGTTTCTGGTCCTCAGCGCCCTGGCCATCGCCGTGCTCTGGCTCGGCCTGTACCCGGCGCCGCTGTTCGAGGTCATGCACGCCAGCATCGCCAACCTGCTGCAGCACCTGATGGTGTCGAAGCTGTGATGTTTTTGGTAACCACAAAGGACACGAAGGAAGTCGATGAAACGTAAATGGCGGACTGCAGTGCCTGTGCGACGAAGTGCTGTGGTGATTTAGCAGATTGTATTTTTTGTGTCCTTCGTGTCCTTCGTGTCCTTTGTGGTTAAAGAATTTAGAGATACATAATTATGACCATCGCGATAACCGAGTTCGTGCCGCTGCTGCCGGAGATCTGGGTGCTCACCATGGCCTGCGTGGTGCTGGTGCTGGATCTGTTTCTGCATGATCGCAACCGGGTGGTGTCGTACTGGTTGGCGCAGGCGACGCTGGTCGGGGCGCTGGCGCTGACCCTGGCGGGGGCGGGCGAGGGGACGCAGGTGGTGCTGAACGGGACCTTCGTCGCCGATCCCATGGCGACCTTGCTGAAGACGTTCATCTACGTTATGACCTTCGGCGCGTTCCTGTATGCACGCGACTATCTGGAGGTGCGCGGGCTGTTCAAGGGTGAGTACTACGTGCTCGGGTTGTTCGGCATGCTTGGCATGCTGGTGCTGGTATCGGCGCACAACTTTCTGACCATCTACCTCGGCCTGGAATTGCTGTCGTTGTCGCTGTATGCGCTGGTCGCCTTCAGCCGCGACGACGGCCGTGCCACCGAGGCGGCCATGAAATATTTCGTGCTGGGCGCGCTGGCCTCGGGCATGCTGCTCTACGGCATTTCCATCCTCTATGGTCTCACCGGCAGTCTGGACATCGCCGTCGTCGGGGAGGCGGTGGCTGAGCGTGGCCTGAATGATGTGGTGCTGATCTTCGCGCTGAGCTTCATCGTGCTGGGGGTGGCATTCAAATTCGGGGCCGTGCCCTTTCACATGTGGCTGCCCGACGTCTATGAGGGTGCGCCGACACCGGTGACGATCTACGTCGGTACCGCGCCCAAGATCGCCGCCTTCGCCATGGCCATGCGCCTGCTGACCGAGGCACTGGGCGGGGTGCAGGCTGACTGGGGCGGCATGCTCATCATCCTGGCGGTGCTGTCGCTGGCACTCGGCAATATCGTCGCCATCGCTCAGACCAACCTCAAGCGCATGCTGGCCTATTCGACCATTTCCCATGTGGGGTTTTTGCTGCTGGGCCTGCTCGCCGGCACTGCCGGCGGTTATGCCGCGGCGATGTTCTACACCATCATCTATGCGATCATGGCCCTCGGCAGTTTCGGTATGATCGTGCTGCTGAGCCGCGCCGGTTTCGAAGCGGAGAACCTGGACGACTTCAAGGGTCTCAACGAACGTAACCCATGGTTCGCGGGCATGATGCTGCTGCTGATGTTCTCCATGGCAGGGGTGCCGCCGACCGTGGGCTTCTATGCCAAGCTGGTGGTGCTGGAGGCGGTGATCGACATCGATCTGCTGTGGCTGGCCCTGGTGGCGGTGTTCTTCTCCGTCGTCGGCGCCTTCTACTACCTGCGGGTGGTCAAAGTGATGTATTTTGACCCGCCTGAGGACCCGGCCCCGCTGACGGCTGCGACCGACCTGCAGGTCGGGCTGAGCATCAATGGTCTGGCGATGCTGGCCCTCGGGGTGTTCCCGGGCGGGTTGCTGGCCGCGTGCGCCGCGGCCATCGGCTGAACGTATTTATCTAGAGGTCGTGTGGTGATGTCCCTTTCCCTGGCCGTATGGGGCCTGCTGATCCTGGCCGTGGTCGCGGCCAATCTCCCCTGGTTGAGCGAGCGCGTACTGTTCGTGTTTCCGGCACCCGGCGGCGTCAAGGGCCCCTGGCTGCGCTTGGCCGAATGGCTGCTGCTGTACGTGATCGTCGGGGGCATCGCGCTGGGCCTGGAGCAGAAGAGCTTTGGTGGCCGCCATGTCCAGGACTGGGAGTTCTATGCCGTCACCCTGTGTCTGTTTCTGGTGTTTGCTCTGCCGGGCTTCATCTACCGCTACGACCTGAAGGGCCACCTGGAACGGGCTAGGCGCCGGCGTCGTTAGGCGGGAAAACAAGGGATTGGCGGATAGTCCTGAAATAGCCTCTGAACGACTTGCAAAGCCCGTCACACCCCGGTAGACTCCTGCGCTCTCCAATTGCGGGGTGGAGCAGTCTGGCAGCTCGTCGGGCTCATAACCCGAAGGTCGTAGGTTCAAATCCTACCCCCGCTACCAAATCCCTTTAAAATACGCCGCTTTACGCGGCTATTTTTTTGTGCGCGAAATAACCCGGAATGGTTGTGGCGGATTTGTGCGGGAATCACCCCAGCACGGCCAGGCCCGCTCTGACTTCCTCTGTTCATGTCCGGGCATCCTTTTCCGTGAGTGGGTAGACCAGCCGATAGTCATCGCGGCCGGTGGCCGCCTCGGTGGGCCTGGCCGGCACGATGCGGTCACGGCCCATCAGGTGATACACCGGGATGTCGCGGTGCAACAGATAGTCGGCGATGATGCGCCGGTGACAGCGCCACCAGACGGCCTCGGAGCACATGATGGCACAGGTCTGGTGTTGCCCCAGCTCGATCAGACGGTCGAGCCCGACACGAAATTCATCGGACAAGGCATAGTCGGCATACTGATGGAAGCTGGCGTTGTGCCAGAAGCCGTTTAGCGTGGCGGGGACCGGCGGCCGTGCCGGTCCGCGGCGTCCGCCGAGCTCGGGGATATGCGTATAACCGATCCCGAACGGGGCGAGGCTGTCAGGCAGCTGCTCCTGGTTGTATTGCGGGTTGGTGCGCGAGTGGGGGAAGGCGCGTACATCCACCACCCGTTCGACCTCCGCCTGTTGCAGCAGCTCGACAAACTCACTCAGCGAGCGGGTCGAATGGCCGACGGTGAAGACACTGCGGGTCATGGGTGGGTCAACGTCCCGTTTTCGTCAAGGCACTCCCCTTGTGGGCGGCGATGTGATCTGTTTTATCGCTCTTGATCTCATACTGCGGATCGTCCGGTGAGGCATGATGCGTGTGCCCCTTGTATTGAAAATCCCGCGTATGGACCTTGATGATGGTGCCGCTCACCCGGCCCGCCTCGGAATTCCAGCGGACATGATCACCGATGCGGAATGTGCTCATCGTGGGCCTCCTTTATCTGGCCGGTCCATGCCACGATCTATAACGACGTTGGTCGAATCCTACCGATAAAATAGATCACTATCAGGGCGAATACCGGCGCCCGGAACGGTTGTCCAAGCAGATATTCTGCATGGGATTTTCATCCTGCCATCCGCGGATGGTTGTCTATACTGTTACTTTGCAGCCATGGCCGCGACGCCGGCGGGAGCCGAGGGCTGGCCCGGCGTCGCATGCTCAGGTGCGCATGTACCAACACGCTCAGTCATTGCTGACCAATGATTTTTCTCTAAAAATACTGAATTCAGCCACGGAAGGACACGGAAGACACTGAAATGAAACCGTGTCGCAGAAGCTCCGCCTCAGCACCTGACGGGTGACGTGGGCTGCTCAATGAAGCATATGATCTTGTCCGTGTTTTTCCGTGTGCTTCCGTGGCACATGTGGTTTTTGGGTTTTTGGGACAGCTAGTGAGGCACAGTCCTATCCGGAACGCGCTGAGCGATTCGTCATAACGCCCTGAGTGATTCGTCATTTCGATGGAGGCCGAAATCCAGGCCTCTGACCTTCTCGAGACGTGCTTCCGTGGCCAGGAATGGTTGGATGGCTTAAGGAAGTGCCATGAACCTTACAGGGGATACATCATGGCCACAGCCGCATTTTCCTTTCATGACCAACATCCCCAGCCTGCGGATTTTTTTCAGGAGGTGATCGACGGTCTGTCACACCACCCGCGCCATATCCCGCCGAAGTTTTTTTATGACGAACGGGGTTCGCAGCTGTTCGATCGCATCTGTGCCACGCCAGAGTACTATCCCACCCGCACCGAGATCGCCATCCTGCATGACAACGCCCAGGCCATTGCGGACCGTGTCGGGTCCGACTGCCTGCTCATCGAACCGGGCAGCGGCAACAGCGTCAAGGTGCGCGAACTCCTGGGGCCGCTGGTACCACGCCTCTACATGCCGGTGGATATCTCCAAACGCTATCTGCGCGAGTCCGCCAGGCGGCTGGCCGCGGAATACCCGTGGCTGGAAGTGCGGGCCGCGTGTGCCGATTTCACGGCCGGACAAGGCCTGCCGGTGCTTCCCGACCGGGGTCGCCGGGTGATCTTCTTTCCCGGTTCCAGTGTCGGCAATTTCGAACCAGCGGATCTCGACAATTTTCTCAAGGTGCTGGCGGAGACAGTGGGTGCGGGTGGCGGTCTGCTGATCGGCATCGATCTCAAAAAAGACCCGGCACTGCTGCATGCCGCCTATAACGACCGGGAGGGGGTTACGGCGGCGTTCAATCTGAATCTGTTGACCCGTATCAACCGGGAACTGGGCGCCGATTTCGATCTCGCCGGTTTCAGGCACGAGGCCTTTTATAACCCTGTCCTGGGACGGGTCGAGATGCATCTCGTGAGCCTGCGGGATCAGACGGTTGGCATCGACGGCCATCGCTTCCGGTTCCGGAGGGATGAATCCATCCATACCGAGAGTTCCTATAAATACACGGTCGCGGAATTCAGTGCACTGGCCCGGACTGCCGGCTTCAGCCTGGATCAGGTCTGGATGGATGCGCAGGAGTGGTTCAGTGTCCAGTATTACCGCCTTACCGGTTAAGGGGCCTCTGCAAAAGCCCACCAAGCCTGATGGCATGTACGCAAGCCGGTGCCTTGGGACAATGGCCACGGAAGCACGTGGAACAACACGGAAATAATTCAGTGGGTAAACCCAGGGTCATGCACCGCAGTTTGGTTTCCGTGTCATTCCGTGTGCTTCCGTGGCCAAGAAGGGTTTAAGCAAGCATCCTTCGGGTCAGACCTGAACAGTATTCGCCGGTAACCACCGGCAATCAATGCGGCGCTGTCCATCAGCAAGGGTGGAAGTGCGGTGAGTAGCGGATAGGCGAAATAGGTGCTGCGCCACCTGGGGTGAAATTTTTCCTTGAAGTCACGCAGCCCTTTGTAGTTGTAGAAACGATTACCGTACTCGAAGGCCAGTCGCATGATCTTCTCGCCCGCACGCGCGTAGCGCGTCTCGCCCACCCCACCGAGCGGCGCCATGCCCAGGTTGAAAGCGGTATAACCCTGGGTGCGTGCGTACAGGATCAGTTCGACGAACAGAAGGTCCATCGTGCCGGGTGGCGCATCCGGGTAATGGCGCATCAGGTCGACGCTCAGTTCTTCACGCCGGCCATAATCCGGCATCAGGTTGGCAAAGGCGACGACCTGCCCCTTGACCTTGATGATCGCGATGGGGCTGCGACGCAGATAGGCCTCGTTGAAATTTCCGAGTGAGAAGCCTTTTTCAGCCGCACCGCGTGCCGCCAGCCAGGTATCGGAGAGGGCGCGCAGGGTCGCCCAGAGCGGTTCATCGAGTGGTTGTTCGAGTAACGCAAATTCCGCACCACTCCGTTTGGCCCGGTTGATGCTGTGCCGTAACGCGGCACCACGTTTCCCCTCCAGGGTGAAGTCCGCCAGCTCGACCACCGCGGCCTCGCCCAATTTGAACAGGGCAAAGCCGGCATCGTGATAGTGGTGCAGGTGCGCTTCACTCACTTCATAGAGGCAGGGTGTCAACCCGTGGCGGTCGGCATAGTCACGAAATGCGATGAGTACGGTGTCGAAGGCCGCCGGATTGCCGCAGGGGTCGCCCAGCGCGATCAAACGATCGCGAATCATTCCATACTGGATGAATGCCGTGCGGTCCGGCGACCAGAGCAGAGACTTGTCACCGAGAAACACCAGGTGCGCGAATTCGCTGCCGCCGAACCGGTTCAATATCGTTTCAGCCTCGACCAGGGCCTGCCTGTCGATCCCGGTCGGCACGATCTTCGGACGCTGAAAGAAAGACCAGCCGATGAATGCCGCGGCGACGCCTGCGGCCGCCAGCAGGCCGCGCGCGAAGCGCGGTGCCTCCAGGCTGGCCCCGGATCGTGCGAGATGATGCCAGCCAAGCGGAATATTGCCGTGCACCCAGTCCCCCAGCCAGGCAAAGCCGATGACACTGCAGATCAGGCCGACCAGCCAGATCAGGCTGCGTGGGCTCAACAGGGGATAGCTGTCACGATAGAAACGGCTGCGTTGCCGGTGCAGCAGCAGTGCGACCAGCAGCAGGACGATCGCCTCTTCGTAATCGATGCCCTTGAGGAAGGTGAAGAATGCCCCCCCGAGAAGCAGGATCTGGGTCAGGGTATACGCGCTGCGCACCTGACCGGCAATACCGCGCGCAAGCGCGATGAGCAGTACGCCGGCAATAACGGACAAGAGATGCGAGATCTCGATGGCGGCCAGCGGCAGATAAGCCCGCAGTACCGTGAGGCGATCCTGCAGCGCCGGGAATGCGGCAGAGACGAGTAACACGATGCCACCGCCGAAGCTGAGGTAGGCCAGCGCCCGCACACCGAGTGAGGCCATCAGGTTCAGTGGCAGCCGCAACAGCTCCAGAAGGCGGTTTTCCTGCCACAAACGCGCCAGCGCCATGTGTTGCCATTGCTCCGACAGCATCAACTTGTCTGAACCCAGATAGACGGCGATGAGCCAGGGCACGAGGTAATAGCAGAGGCGATACAGGAGAAGCCCGGAAACGATATGTTCCGGCCCCGGTACGAAGGGTGCCAGCAAGATGACCAGCGCCGTATCGAACACGCCCAGTCCGCCCGGGATCAAGCTGAGGATACCGAGACTGGATGCCAGCACGAAGCCGAACAGGAAATGTAGCCAGGGTATTGGCGCGCCGCTGAATGTCAGCGCCACCCATGCCACGCTGGCGGCCAGCAGCCAGTCCAGTGTCGAGATCGCGATCATGGTGAGGAGCGAATGCAAGGACTGGGGGGCGAGCCCACGCAGCACACGCGTAAGTGCACCACGCTGCAACAGGAAGACATATGCCAGTGGATAGACTGCAAAGGCCCCGAGTGCCAACCAGGCGGTCCAGGCAGGTATTGGTAACCCGTTGAGGTCCGGTGCGCCAGCGAGCAGCAGCGCCCAGCACAGAACGGCGAGCCCGACAGGTACGGAGACCATGATCAGCGCCGCGAACGCCGCGGCACGCTGGGCGTCGACCCGATCACCCGTCATCAGCACCATACGGATACCCGAGCCGGCAAGGCCGGACAAGCCGATGAGATTGTTGAACGCATTGGCGATCCAGGCATTCACGACCAGGGTGCGTGGTGCAATCCGTATCGCCATGCTGCGGGCGGCCTGCCAGTCATACAGGCTCATCACCAGTACCCCGGTCAGTGCCAGGCCCTGGATGAGCAGCAGCTGGGGCAGGGAGAGCGCGCCCAGCACGGAGCGTATGGCATGAAGGTCGAGTCCGCGTACCTCACGGGCGGCAAGGATGCCGACGAGTAGGAGGATCGCCAGGGGGAGCGCACGTCCCAGCCAACGGATCGGCCGCGACGATTCAGTCATCGCTGCATCGTGGATGGCGGCCGCCGCGTATCCGGCAGGCGCTGACGGATCGTTCTGTTTGTGGGTGCTCATCCGGTTGGGCTGGTGTCATTTTTCCCTGGCATCGCCTTGAATTATAGTGGCCGCAAGTACAGCGCATGGGCCGGACAGGCATTGCCCATCTGGTCATGGTAGCCACCACCGCGGGCTTGTATTTTCCAAAAAACTCACGTCAGCCACGGAAGCACACGGAAGACACTGAAGGAACCTTGTCGCAGAAACTCTGCCTCAGCACCTGGTGGGTGACGTGGGCTGCTGTGTGCGGCATAGGATCTTGTCCGTGTTTTTCCGTGTGCTTCCGTGGCCAATATGGTTTTTGGGGTTTATGGGACAGCAATGATATCCCCTCTGTGTCTCACCGCACGCCCAAAGAAAAAACGACGGGTCCGTAGTCGCAGCCAGGATCTGCCGGCCATGGCCTTGAAGAGCCGTTCTACCGCGCAGATCCCGCAGCTGCGCCCCGGGCTTGAACCCCGCCCGCGCGTGCTTTGTGCTACCCTCGGTGACGTGTTGAACCACTGCCGGAATCCGGTTGTCCCACTGTAACTATGCGACGCTGGCCTTTCTCTGTTCTTGCGTATATCTGTGTCGGCCTGGCCCTGGTCGGTGTGGTCGTGCCCGGCCTGCCCACGGTGCCCTTTCTGCTGGTCGCGGCCTGGTCGGGGGCGCGCGGCTCGGCCCGGTTGCACGCCTGGCTGGAAGGACATCCGCAGCTCGGTCCGCCGCTGCGGGCCTGGCGGGAGCAGGGGGCCGTGCCGGCACGGGCCAAGCTGCTCGCCGTCATCACGCTGCTGCTCAGCTGGGGGCTGCTCGTCTGGCACATGGAGGCGGCGTGGGTGCCCGTCGGCGCGGGGTTGTTCTTCACCGCCATTGCGGTGTTCCTGCTCACCCGGCCGACGCCGCGTGAGCCGGACCGTGTGGGCCGTAATCCCTAGACCTTCGGCAGTGGACTGATTTGCACATCTGGCGTACTGCGCCGCGCATACTGCGGCGCCGACGCGGCCCATGACAGCCCGAAGAGGCCGTGGCTGGAGGACGTATCATGACCAAGACCTTCGGACAGAAGATCACCTGTCTGATCGCCATGCTCTGTGGCGTGGCCGCGGTAGCGTTCGGGATCACCGCCTTCGTCTACGAGCCGCGCATGGAGATGGATCCCATCCACGCCAGCCTGATGGCATCGGCCTTCTTCTTCGGCAGCTGCGCGGTGGTGCTCCACGTCATCGGTACCACCCGGCTGAAAGGCCTCCTGTCGCACGACAGCGACGCCTGAGACACAGCCTGCCCCCCGGCTAGCCGGACGACTCCACCGGCAGGCCGGCGACCTTCCATTCCGGATAACCGTCTTCCAGGCGGCGGGCCTGCAGGCCACGCTGACGCAGGTGTGCGACGGCGTCGAAGGCCAGCACGCAATAGGGTCCGCGGCAGTAGGCGACCACCTCGCGGTCGGGGTGCAGCTCGCCCAGCCGCAACTCCAGCTCGCCCAGCGGGATGTTGATGGCGCCCGGCAGATGCCCGGCGGCGAATTCCTCCGGCGGGCGCACATCCAGGACAGTGATCTCGCCGCTGCGCACCCGCGCCAGCAGTTCGGCGGCAGGTACGGGTTCGAGGTTGTCCTTGGTATCGAGATAGGCGCTGACCAACTGCGCGACCTCGGCCAGGTGACGGTCCGCCACCCGGCGCAGGCCGTCGAGCAGCGACACCACGTCGTCCCCCGACAAGCGGTAATAGACACGCTGCCCGTCCTTACGGGGGGCGACCAGCCCCGCCTGGCGCAACTGCTGCAGATGCTGGGAGGTGTTGGCGACGCTCAGCCCCGAGACCTGGGCCAGCGCGTCCACACTGCGCTCGCCCTGGGCGAGGTATTCGATGAGTTCCAGGCGGCTGGCACTGCTCAGGGCCTTGCCGATGCGGGCGAACTGGGCAAATAAGTCGTGCTTCACATTTCCGCTTGACATGCAGGGGTCCCCCGGCTAGTGTATTCAAGCAATCAATTGAACATATAAGTATTGCCTTATTATAGGCCCCGGGGGCGGGCCTGCAACCCTGGCGAGGATGAGAGATGGAGTTCGAACAGGTCATACGCGCCCACGAGATATCCGTCCGGCTGGGCTTCTTCTTCGGGATCTTCGCCGTCATGGCGGTGTGGGAACTGGCCGCGCCGCGGCGGCGGCTCACCGAGAAGAAGTGGCTGCGCTGGGGCAACAACATCGGCCTGGTGTTCTTCAACAGCTTTTTGCTGCGCGTGCTGTTCCCCACGGCCGCGGTGGGCATGGCGCTGTTCGCGCGCGAGCAGGGCTGGGGGCTGATCAACTATCTGCAGCCGCCGTACTGGCTGGCGGTGCTCGCGGCGGTGATCATCCTGGACTTCTTCATCTGGCTGCAGCACGTCATGGTGCACGCCGTGCCGCTGCTGTGGCGGTTGCACCGCGTCCACCACGCTGATCTGGATATCGACGTCACCACCGGCTCACGCTTCCACCCGCTGGAGATCCTGCTGTCGATGGGCATCAAGTTCGCGGTGATCGCGCTGCTCGGCCCGCCGGTGCTGGCGGTGATCGTATTCGAGATCCTGCTGAACGCGACCTCCATGTTCAACCACAGCAATGTGCGTATGCCGATCGCTGTCGATCGGGTGCTGCGTCTGTTCGTGGTGACGCCGGACATGCACCGTGTGCACCACTCGATCGACGACGACGAGACCAACAGCAACTTCGGTTTCAATCTGCCCTGGTGGGACCGCCTGTTCGGTACCTACCGTGCCCAGCCGCGCGCCGGCCACGAGGGCATGACCATCGGCATCCGGACCTTCCGCGATAGCAGATGGTGCTCCTGGCTCACGGGCATGCTGGCGATCCCCTTTGTCGGCAGGATCAGCGAATACGTCATCAACCGCCGTTCATGGGACATCAAGCCATGAATCCAAAACCTGCAGGCGCCACGAAAGCACACGGGAAAACACGGACCAGGATTTTCTTCGTGGCAAAAAGGGGCCTTGGCGGTGCCTTGCGGGTTCTTCCGCGTGCTGCCGTGGCCGAAATGAGTTTTTCAGCATGAACGCAAAAGTACTGCGCATCCTGTTGTCCGTCGTGCTGCTCGCCGGCGTCGTGCTGGCGGTGCTGTACCGTGACCACTTCGATGCCCAGGCGCTGGCGACCTGGACGGAAGAAGCGGGACCCGCGGCGCCGTTGCTGTTCATACTGATCTATGCCGTGGCCACGGTGTTGTTCCTGCCCGGGTCGGTGATCACCCTGGCCGGTGGCGCCCTCTTCGGGCCGGTGTTCGGCACCTTCTACAACCTCACCGGCGCGACGCTTGGCGCGACGCTGGCCTTCCTGGTATCGCGTTATCTCGCCTCGGAGTGGGTGGCGAGCCGTGCCGGCGGGCGCCTCAAACAGCTCATCCACGGGGTGGAGGAGGAGGGCTGGCGCTTCGTCGCCTTCGTGCGTCTGGTGCCGCTGTTCCCATTCAATCTGCTCAACTACGCGCTGGGCCTGACGCGCATCCCGCTGCTCCAGTATGTCATCGCCAGCTACATCTGCATGTTGCCGGGCGCAATCGCCTACACCTACCTCGGCTACGCCGGCCGCGAGGCCGTCGCCGGCGGCGAGGGCCTGATCCAGAAGGGCTTGCTGGCACTCGCGCTGCTGGCGGCGGTCGCCTTCCTGCCGCGGCTGATCGGCCGGCTGCGCAAGCCGCCGATGCTCGCGATCCCTGAACTCAAGCGCCGCCTCGACACCAACGAGGACGTGCTGGTGCTGGACGTGCGCGCATCTGACGATTACCGCGGCGAGCTCGGACATATCCCCGGTGCCACGCACATCCCGCTGAACGAGCTGGGTGCGCGCATGCACGAACTGGATGCGTATCAGGAAAGACCCATCGTCACGGTCTGTCGTACCGATCGTATGTCGACGACTGCGGCACAGCTGCTCGCGCAGCAGGGGTTTTCAAACGTGGTCGTCGCCCGCCTGGGCATGACCGATTGGAACCGGCACGGCTACCCGGTGGAGCGCTGCTGACGGTGGCACAGTCAGCCGCAGTCGATGGGGGTGAACGATGATTCTGTTCGTATTGATCGCGGGGGCGGCGACCGGCTTGCTGCTCGGTATCATGGGCAGCGGCGGTGCGATCGTGACCGTGCCGGCACTGCTGTATCTGCTGCATGTCGAGCCGAAGTCCGCCATCGCCATGAGCCTCGGCATCATCGCCATCACCGCGACCATCGCGGCCATCCAGTCCTGGCGCTGCGGTAACGTCAATCTGCGCGTCACGCTGATCTTCGGCCTGTTCGGTGCAGTGGGCACCTATGGCGGCGCACGGCTGGGTGTGGTGCTGCCGGTCGTGTTGCAACTCACACTGTTCGCGCTGGTGATGTATGTCGCTGCCTGGCGCATGCTCAAGGCACCGCCACCGCGCCGTTCCGTGGGCGCGCTCGCGGTGGGTGATCTCGCCGTGAGTGCATGCGAAAGCGGTGATGCTACCCATTTCCCCTATCTGCGCATCGCCACCCATGGCGTCCTGGTGGGGATGCTGGCCGGGGTGGTCGGCGTCGGTGGGGGCTTTCTGATCGTGCCGGCGCTGGTACTGCTGTCGGGGCTGTCGATGAAGCGTGCCGTGGGCACCTCGCTCAGCATTGTCGCCTTTCAGTCCACCGCCGGCTTTGCGGGCTATGCCGGTGCCGTATCGATCGATTACCCATTGCTGGCAGGCTTCACTGCAGTCGCCGTCGCCGCGAGTTTCCTGGGTGCCTGGATCGGCCAGCGGATGGAGCAGCAGCGACTCAAGCGCAGCTTCGGCGTGTTCCTGATCCTGGTCGCCACCTATATCCTCATCCGGAATCTGGTGTAGACCATGTCCGCACCGGTCTATCTGGACTATAACGCCACGACGCCGGTCGATGCGCGTGTCGTTGATGCGATGTTGCCCTATCTGCGGGAGCATTTCGGCAATCCCTCCTCGGCACATGGCTATGGCGAGTCCGCACATACTGCGGTGGAGGTGGCACGCGGGCAGGTCGCCGTACTGATCGGCGCCCGGCCGGAAGAGATCGTCTTCACCGGCTGCGCGACCGAGGCCAACAACCTGGCCATCCGCGGCGTGGCGCAGGCCTTGCGTCAGCGCGGCGCACATATCGTCACCAGCGCGGTCGAGCATCCCTCCGTAATCGCACCCTGTGAGCACCTGCGCAGTGCCGGTTGGGAGGTGACCGTGGTGCCGGCGGACCAGTACGGTCGCGTCGATCCCGACCGGGTTGCCGCAGCCGTGCGCAGCGACACCGTGCTGGTCAGCGTGATGCATGCCAACAACGAGGTCGGCAGCATTCAGCCGCTGGCGGAGATCGCGGCCCTCACCCGGGCGCGCGGCATCGTGCTGCATACCGACACCGCCCAGTCCGTCGGCAAGATCCCGGTGGCGGTGGACGTTCTGGATGTGGATCTGCTGACGCTGGCGGGGCACAAGTTCTACGCCACCAAGGGTGTGGGCGCCCTGTACGTGCGGACCGGTACAGCGATCGAGCCGGTCCTGGTCGGAGCCGGCCATGAGCGCGGTCTGCGGCCGGGGACGGAGAACGTGCCGGCACTGGTCGGGCTCGGTGCGGCGGCGCAGCTGGCGGCACAGTCGCTGGACGACGAGGCCGCGCACCTCCGCACGCTGCGTGAGCGCCTGCACACGGCGCTGGCGGCGGCGATCCCCGGGCTCGCGCTCAACGGCCACCCCGAATTCCGTCTGCCGAACACACTCAATGTGTCCTTCCCCGGGGTCAGTGGTCGCGAACTGCTGGCGCGGGCACAGGCGGATGTGGCCGCGTCGGTGGGGTCGGCCTGTCACGCGGATGCTATCGCCGTGAGCGGCGTCCTGGGTGCGATGGGCGTGTCACCCGCACGGGCGCAGGGCGCGGTGCGCCTGTCGCTCGGGCGCATGACCCGTGACGAGGATACGGACCGGGCGGCCAGGGCGCTGATCGCCGCCTGGCGGGACGGTGCAACGCGCGCCGCAGGCAGCGCTGGGTTATGAAGTACATCGCCATCAGCATCCGAACGGGCCGCCGCGACCGGGCAGCGGGCGCGGCTCGCTGCAGATGCTGACGGTCGGAACCGGGGACAGCACACCGCGTGACGCGCTGGTCGTCACAAGTGAGGTGGTATGACTGCGCATGAGATGAAGCTGGAACAGCCCATCCACTACCTGCCGCGGCCGCTCGCCGCCACGCAGCAGGACTCGCTGCCCGGACGCTACAGCGCGGCCATACAGTGGCTCAGCATGATCGCCTTCACCCTGGCATTCGTCGGCTGGCTGAACGAGAGCTGGTTGATGCTGTTCGAGAATCCCATCTGGCTCAACCGCTATACCGAGTATGCATTGATCCTCGGCTTCGGTATCTGGCGCATCGCCGCCGAGCGCAATCCCTACACCCGCAAACGATTCATCATCCTGGTGGCCATGGTCACGGTGTTCTGGTGGCTGATCCCCTGGCTGACGCCGTTCTACGAACCCTACGTCGGCTACCTGTGGGGACAACCGGTGTTCCCGGCGCTGCACGTGCCCGGCACGATCACCTTCTTCCTGGTCCTGGCGGCAGTGTTCCTGTTCGGCCGGCGGGTGATCTGCGGCTTCAACTGCCCGTGCGTGGGTATCCGCGAGACCGTCGGCTTCGCCTTCCGCGACCGCACCGTGCGCGGCAAATGGGCGTGGCGGCTGCACCACAGCAAGTGGTTCTTCTTCGCCTATTACGTCGGCGTGATGGTCGTCACCCAGTATCCCCCCAGCGCCTGGACGGTGAGCTTCGTCGGCGGCTTCTACGCGCTGGTCGGGCTGACCTATTTCGGCACGTTCTTCGTCGCCCCCGTGGTGGGCAATCGCTTCTATTGCCGCTATCTCTGTCCCTATGGGGCGACCTTCGGACTGCTCAATCATGCCGGCTTCTACGACCTGAAACTCGACGCCGACAAGTGCAACGACTGCCGCCGGTGTGAAGAGGTCTGCGACATGGGCATCCCGGTCTGGGAGCAGGGCAAGGCGCACGGACGTGTCACCGGGCTGGAGGACTGCATGGGCTGTGCGCGCTGCGTGGTGTCCTGCCCCACGGATGCATTGGAAATCCGTGACGTGCGCAATCTGTTCCGGCCCGGGCTGGTGCAGAACGCCAGCCATCTGCTCAAGCGCGCCCCCGCCACGCCGGTACCGCGCCGTGATCTGGAGACGCGTCCGGCGGCCGCGCGCCGCGGCGACTGGGACGAGATCCAGCGGCCGCCGGCCAGCGCCTGGATCGCGGAACAGGCCGCGCGCTGCCTCGATTGCGGCGTACCCGGCTGCCGCAGTGCCTGCCCCCTGTCCAACCGGATCCCCGACTGGCTGCAGGCGGCCGCGCGCGGTGACCTCATCGGCGCCGCCGGAATCGCGCATGCCACCAACCCGCTGCCGGAGATCTGTGGCCGGCTGTGCCCGCAACAGCGTCTGTGCGAGGGCGGCTGCACCCTGGCGCCGGATGGCAATGCCGTCGCCATTGGCGCCATCGAGCGGGCCATCACCGATCACGCGCTGGCGCAGGGTTGGCGGCCGGCCCGCGCAGACGAACGGAAAAACACTCGCCACGGAAGCCGCGGAACGACACGCAATGATTCAGGACCGGTAGCCAAGTCTTCCGTGTCGTTCCGTGGCTTCCGCCGCCATACCCTTTCCGTCGCCGTGATCGGTGCGGGGCCGGCGGGGCTCGCCTGTGCCGAACGCCTGGCACGCGCGGGCGTCACGGTCCGCGTGTACGACCGCGAGCCGCACATCGGCGGTCTGCTCGTCAGCGGTGTGCCGCCT
This sequence comes from Gammaproteobacteria bacterium, assembly GCA_019911805.1. Taxonomy (NCBI): domain Bacteria; kingdom Pseudomonadati; phylum Pseudomonadota; class Gammaproteobacteria; species Gammaproteobacteria bacterium. The sequence continues at coordinate 23,411 of JAIOJV010000118.1, read as the reverse complement.
TTCAAGCTCGAAGCGGAGGTGCTCGCACGGCGCGAGGCGGTGCTGCGCGGACTGGGTATCGAATTCGTCCTGGGCGTCGCGGTCGATGCGCCGCGGGTGCGCGCCCTGCGCGCGCGTCATGCCGCCGTGTTCATCGGCACCGGTGCGCAACGGCCGCATCCGGTGGATCTGCCGGGGCACGCCCTGAGCGGCGTGTACGACGGGCTGGGCTTTCTGCGCGCGGCACAGACCGGTGCCATGACACTGCAGGGCCGCCGCGTCGTGGTGCTGGGCGGTGGCGATACGGCGATGGATTGCGCGCGCAGCGCACTGCGCCTGGGCGCGGCGGTCAGGGTCGCCTATCGCGGCGCGGAAGAGCGACTGCGCGCCGCACCACGCGAGGCCGGGGCCGCCCGCGACGAGGGGGCGGAATTTCTGTTCGAGCATACCCCGCTCGCCATCGAGGGCGATGACCAGGTCAACGGCCTGCGTTGCGCGACGCCCGCCGGCGAGCGGCGACTGGACTGCGATGCGGTCGTCTTTGCCTTCGGTGTCGCCGCCGATCCACCCGACTGGCTGGCCACACTCGACATCGCCACGGATACCGAGGGTCTGATCCGCATCGATGCCGCCGGACGGACGTCGCAGCCGGGTATCTTCGCGGGCGGCGACAACACGCATGGCCCGGATCTGGTGGTCACGGCACTGGCGGCCGGTCGCCGCGCCGCCGAGGCGATCCTCGATGATTCCAGTCTATGGAAAAAGGCGCGCCGCGCGCTGACCCCACGACCCCGCTATGGCGCCGCGGTCACCCTGCAGACGGTGGCGGCGCGCGCCTCGGCGCCCGCGGAGGGCGCATGAGGCGCGCGGCGGCCATAGCGATATCCGGCCTCTTGTGGTTCCTGGTCATACCTGCGGCCCAGGCCAGCCACGAATGGGCCGGCATGGACTTCTGCAGCGGCCATCACGACACGGCGCACTGCCTCGATCCGGACACGCTGACGGAGCTGCACGGGCACGCTGATGACGATCGGCTGGCGGTCGATTCACAGGCTGGCGCTGGCGTGGCGTCGACCGGGGTCACTCCGACCGGTGCCGGTGTACCGCAGCACGGCCCGGGACGGCTGGGTTGGCTGACACCGTTTTTTGCACTGGCCGGGTTGGGACTGTGGCGCTGGTGGGCACGCCGGCGCGGGCGGGAATCCAGCCAATATGATCCATTGCACTGGTGGAACTCGTTGCGCCCGGGACGTCATGACAGGGGCGGACGATGAAGCGACCTGGGTACATCTGGATCACCCTGGCGCTGATCGCGCTGTTGGTGCCGGCCGGCTACGCCTATGTCGCCTGGAGCAAGGGCGGCACCGGTGCCGGCCTGTATTCGCGCCTGTGGGAACCCGAGCCGGTGGCCGCCTACTGGCATCCCGAGCGCTTCTACGATTCTGTGCAGACTGTCAGCGGCAGCTTCGACGGCAAGCAGTGCGTGAGCTGCCATGAGGGCGTGACGCCGGGTATCGTCAAGGACTGGCAGGCCAGCCTGCACGCACGCCGGCGCAGCCACGGCGAACCGGTGTACTGCAACAGTTGTCACGGTAGCGATCACAGTGCGCTGCACATGCCTACGCCCCAGGTATGCGCCGGCTGCCACCCCGGGCGCGTGGCCGAGTTCGAGGATGAGAAGCGCTTCGGCTTCCCCAGTCATGCCCTGGCCATGGAGCGGGCCGTGGACGCCAAACATTTCGTCGACAAGCCCAAGGCCGAGGTGCAGGCCTGTATCCAGTGTCATTCGGTGGCGACCAAGTGCGACTCCTGCCACACGCGGCACAAATTCTCCGCCGCCGAGGCGCGCCGGCCGGAGGCCTGCATCACCTGTCACAGCGGGCCACCGCACCCGGACGACGAGACCTACTTCCACTCGCTGCACGGCCAGATCTACCTGGCCGAGGGTGTCAAATGGGACTGGTCGAAGCCACTCACCAAGGGCAATTACCGCACCCCGACCTGTGCCTACTGCCACATGCGGGAGGGTAAGCATCAGGTGGCGGACAAGACCATCTGGAAGTTCGGCCTGCAGCAGGTCAATCCGCTCACCTCCAGCAACGAGGTCAAGCGCCGTGCCTGGATCGAGGTGTGCAGCGATTGCCACGATGCGCAGTGGTCGGCGCAGCAGTTGCGTGGCCTGGATGCGGAGCGCACACGGGCCTGGAGCAAACTGTATGCGGCGGAAGATGTACTCAAGGCACTGCGTCGTGACGATCTGCTGCACCCCGGTGCCGGCGAGCGGCCACCCTATGCCACGGACTGGCTGGACAGCCTCTGGCCACGGGCGCGCATCGGCTATATGGAGGGGCAATCCTCGGCCTTCTACAATGTCTCGCCGATCGAGCGCGACTATTTCGAGATGTGGTACTTCGACAATCTCGCCGCCTACAAGGGCGCGGCGCATTCTGCACCGGAGTATGCCGCCGCCGCACACCACCGTCTGGATGAGGATCTCGCCGCGCTGCTGATCGCCGCCGATACTCTGCGCACCCTGGGCGAGGCCGAACAGGAGCGCACCGGCGGACGGGCCGATCCCGGGGATTTCTGGATCGACGGTGAATACACGTCGTACAACCGGGTACACAACTGATGGTCCGTGACGTGCGCGGCAGGCCCCGTGATGCGGATGCGCTCGGCCAGGCGTGGTCAGCGGCGCGCCGCCGTGGCCGCCGCTGGGGCGCTTGCGCGGTCATACTGGTGCTGCTCGGCGGTCCTGCGCAGGCCGCCGAGCGCCCCGGCGGACCGGTGGCCGATGCCGGGCAATGCGTCAGTTGCCATGCGGCGATACAGCCGGCGCTGGTGGCGGCATGGCGGGGCAGCGGCCATGGCTCCGGCGGCGCCAGTTGCATGGACTGCCATGGCGCGGTCCACGACGGCGGTGTGAAGGCGCGCCACGATCAGACGTGTAGCGGCTGTCACGGCGGGACACAGGCGCCGGTGGCGCACAGCTATGCGACCTCCAAGCACGGCGTGATCGTCAAGCTGGAGGCCCCGCATTGGGACTGGACGCGGCCGCTGTGCAGCGCCAACTACCGCGCGCCCGGCTGTGCCTACTGCCATCTGCACACCGCTGAACACGATACGCGGCGCCGGATCGTGCCGCACGCTACGGAGCCCGCGTCGGACGTGGCCCAGCGGGCCCGTGATGCAATGAACGCGGTCTGTTACGATTGCCACGCACCGCGCTACGTCGGCCGGCTGGGCGAGGGCGGGGAGCGCATGCTGGGCATCGCCCGGATGAAGCAGCGCGAGGCGCACAGCCTGGTCGAGGCCACCCGGGACGAACATACGGATATGGAATTGGCGCAGGCACTGGCCGTACTGGCGCGGATGGGGCGGCATGTACAGAACGTGGGGCTGGGTGTCGGCCATCAGTCGCCCGATTATCAATGGTGGCATGGACAGGCGGCCCTGGACGGCGACCTGCTGCGTATCAAAGGCGAGGTCAGCCGGTTGCGACGCATTCGGGAAATGGCTGCTGCCGGCCGGGAGGCCGACGCAGTGGGAATGGACGCGCACCCGCCGGCGTCCAATCCCTTGACGAGTAGTACTTCGCAGTGAGATTCCACAAGGAGAGCGTGCCATGATGGCAAGACTGGGTTCCTGGATATTGGCGCTGGTGTGCATCGCCGGCACGGTGCAGGCCGAGAATGTGCAGCTGCAGCACGGCGATCTGACATTGAACGCGAATCTGGCGGCCGCACAGGAGGGCTGGCAGGACGGGCCGGTGTTGTTGATCACCCACGGCACCCTGGGGCACAACGGCATGGAGATCATCGCGACCCTCCAGGATCTGTTCGCCGAACAGGCCATCAGCTCACTCGCGATCACCCTGAGCCTCGGCCTGGACGATCGTGAGGGCATGTACGACTGCGCCGTGCCGCATACCCATCAGCATACGGATGCACTGGACGAGATCGGCCTGTGGCGCGATTGGCTCAAGACGCAGGGCGTGCGGGAGATCATCCTGGTCGGACATTCGCGCGGCGGCAACCAGACCGCGTGGTTCGCGGCCGAACGCCCCGAGCCGGCCGTCCGCGGGGTGGTGCTGATTGCGCCGGCGACCTGGAGCGAGGCCGCTGCCAATGCGGAGTACCGCCAGCGCTACGCGACGGAACTGGCCGCCGTACTGACGTCGGCGCAGCAACGGGTCGACACCGGCAAGGGCGATACCTGGCTGGAGCCGACCGGCTTTCTCTATTGTGCCGATGCCCAGGTCCAGGCACGGACCTTCACGTCCTATTACACCCCCGACCACCGTCTGGACACGCCCATCCTGCTCGGTGACATTGATGTGCCGGTGCTGGTCATCGCCGGAAGCGCCGACGAGGTCGTCCCGGACGTGGCGGAGAAGGTCGGGCCCCTGGCCGACGGCCAACGCATCCGCCTGGAGGTCATCGACGGAGCAGACCACTTCTTCCGCGATCTGTACGCGGACGACGTGGTGGAGGCCGCCCGCAGCTTCATCGATACGCTGTAGATGTACCTCACGCCCGCGGCCGCGCAACGCTACGCGGCCTGGTACAGCAGCGCCCGCGGTCGCTGGATCGCCGCGCTCGAAGACGCGCTGATGCTGGCGCTGCTGCGACCGGTGGTGCCGGGGACGCTGTTGGACGTGGGCAGCGGTACGGGCGAGTTCAGCCGGCGCTTCGCCGCGGCGGGGCTGGCTGTCGTCAGTCTCGACATCGATGCCGCCATGCTCGGGGTCGCGCGCCACAGTGCCCCGGAGCTGCCGGCCGTCCGCGGCAGTGCGCTGGCACTGCCGTTCGACGCGGGCAGCTTCGATTATGCCGCCGCCGTGACCAGTCTGTGCTTCGTGGAGCCACCCGCGCAGGCACTGGCCGAACTCTGGCGGGTCTGTCGTCGCGGTGTGGTACTGGGATTGTTGAACCGCCGCAGTCTGCTCTATCACCGCGAGCAGGGGCAGGGCGGTTACCGGGGCGCGCGCTGGGATCGCGCGGCCGACGTGATACGCTGGAGCGCCGGTCTGCAACCGCGGCCGCGACTGTCGTTCGGCAGTGCCGTATTCTTCCCCGGCGGTGGCCGTTGTGCGCGCTGGATCGAACCGCACATACCCACTACGGCCAGCTGGGGCGGCTTCCTCGCGGTGGCGCTCCACAAGACCTGATGCATCGACGAACCACCGGAGACCACACGCATGCATGCAACCCTGCCGCTACTGCAGCAGACTGATTTTCCGCCCTTGCGACGCAACCGGCTGGAAACGCTGCAGGTCAATCTCGGCTACCGCTGTAACCAGGCCTGCCTGCACTGTCACGTGAACGCCGGCCCCACACGGCGCGAGTCCATGAACGCGGAGAACATCGCACTGGTGCTGGACTTCATGCGGACGGCCGGTGTCCGCGTGCTGGATCTCACCGGTGGTGCGCCGGAGCTGAACCCGCATTTCCGTAGGCTGGTCACGGCGGCGCGCGAGCTCGGGGTGCAGGTCGTAGACCGCTGCAATCTCACCATTCTGGAGGAGCCCGGGCAGGAAGATCTGGCGGAATTTCTTGCCACGCAGCAGGTCGAGGTCATCGCCTCGCTGCCCTGCTATCTGCAGGAGAACGTCGACCGCCAGCGGGGCACGGGCGTGTATGCTGCGAGCCTGCGCGGACTGCGGCGTCTCAATGCGCTCGGTTATGGTCGTGCGGACAGCGGTCTGCTGCTGCACCTCATGTACAACCCCAGTGGGCCGATGCTGCCGCCGGCGCAGCACGCCCTGGAGGGCGACTACCGCCGCGAGCTGCGCGCGCGCGCGGGCGTGGAATTCAACCGGCTCTACGTACTCGCCAACATGCCCATCCAGCGCTTCGGCAGCACGCTGGTGTCGCGGGGCGAGTTCCGCGACTACATGGCGTTGCTGCGCGGGGCGCACCGCGCCGAGAATCTCGCTGGCGTGATGTGCCGCTCGCTGCTCAGTATCGACTGGCAGGGTCAGGTCTACGACTGCGATTTCAACCAGATGCTCGGTGTCGGCCTGGGCGGCCGCCGCCGGCACCTCCGCGAGCTGATCGGCGCCGCGCTGGAAGGCACCGCGATCGCGGTCGCCGATCACTGCTACGGCTGCACCGCCGGCCAGGGTGCGAGCTGCGGCGGTGCGCTCAACCCGCCCGCGTGATGCACGCGGGCACCACGGTTCAAAGGACGTAGTAGCCACGGAAGCGTACGGAAAAATCTTGATGGCCACGGAAACACACGGAAGTACACGGAATGTAAAATCCGTCAGGTCGACCTCTTTCGTGCCTGCTCGTGTGTTCTTGTGGCAGATGTTTGGCCCGTCCTGTGCCTGTGAGGGGCCGATCGTGTAGGGTGCGTCGGCGCCAGCGACGCACCGTGGCGCGGAACCTGGTGCGTCAGGCTGCGCCTCGACGCACCCTACCGGTCTGCTGAGGGGACCCTGCGGACGGATTTATTGCGTTTTCAACAATGGATTTTTTCCGTGTTGTTCCGTGTGTTTCCGTGGCCAAAAAAGGTTTTGTCTGTGTTGGTCCGTGGATTCCGTGGCCATCACCGGGTTTTGCCCCCTGCACCTCACGCCTCACGCCCCGGGCTTGTTAGAATGCCGCCTCCCCGGCGGGGCGTGAGGCCCCTGGTGGAGCGTGCTGTTCATGGTATGGGAGAGACGTAACGATGGCCGATAACGATAATTTCAATGCCTGTGACCTGCTCGCCGCGGTCAAGGCGATCGCCGTACAGGCCGGTGAACACATCCTCGAAATCTACGAGACCGACTTTGCCGTCGAGCACAAGGACGACAAGTCACCGCTCACCGCCGCCGATCTCGCGGCGCATACCACCATCAGCGCCGGGCTCGAGGCACTGACACCGGACATCCCGGTGCTGTCGGAGGAGTCGGCCAGCATCCCCTTCGAGGAGCGCCGCCGCTGGCGCCGCTACTGGCTGATCGATCCACTCGACGGCACCCGCGAATTCATCAAGCACAATGGCGAGTTCACGGTGAACATCGCGCTCGTCCACGACGGGCGGGTGGAGCTCGGTATCGTCTATGTGCCGGTGACGCGCTTGACCTATTTCGCCTGCACCGGCGGTGGGGCCTTCCGGCAGGAGGCCGGGGGCGCGCCGCAGGCGATCCGCGTGCGGGCCCTGCCCGACGGCCCGGTGGTGGTCGCCGGCAGCCGCTCGCACGGTGGCGAGTCGCTGCAGCGCTTCCTTGCCAACCTCGGTCCGCACGAACTGGTGAGCCTGGGCAGTGCCCTGAAATCCTGTCTGGTCGCCGAGGGCCGCGCCGACATCTACCCGCGCCTGGGCCTGACCTCGGAATGGGACACAGCCGCCGCGCAATGCGTGGTGGAGGAGGCCGGTGGCCGCGTCACCGGTCTGGACCTGCAGCCGCTGCGCTACAACACCAAGGACTCGCTGCTCAACCCACACTTCTTCGTCTTCGGCGACGCGTCGCGGGACTGGTCGGCGTATCTGTAAAGTGCGGTAAGACCTCGGCCACAAGGCCCGACTGCAAAACCCTTTAGCCACGGAATCCACGGAACAACACGGAAAAATCTATTCATGGCCACGGAAACACACGGAAGTACACGGAATGTAAAACCCGTGATGTCGGCCTCTTCCGCGCCTGTCCGTGCGTTCTCGCGGCAGATGCTCGGCCCGCCCCGCGCCTGGGAGGGAGCGCCCGTGTAGGGTGCGTCGGTGACCTACAAAGATCTAAGGAACCTGATTAACCCGTCATTGCGAGGAGTGCAGCGACGCGGCACCAGCGAGCTTGCGAGCGCAGAACGTCCGCAGGGCGGCCCCGGAGGGGTGAGCGCAGCGAATAATCTCCAAGTTGCTGATCTGTCGTCGAAGGAGATTGCCGCGCTTCGCTCGCAATGACGGTACGACGAATAAATCAGATGGGTTCCCTAATGGTCACGGAAACACAGAATGTAAATCTCGATGTATCGACATCTTCCGTGTATTTCCGTGTGTTTCCGTGGCCATTGATAGATTTTTCCGTGTCGTTCCACGGATTCCGTGGCTGAATCGTTGTAACTACCAGCATCCGAAAGATTTTCACTCTGCCATGACGAGACCCCGCTGATGCCCTCGACCCAGACCCTGCGCCTGCTGAGCACGTTCCTGGCCGTGACCTGGATGGCGACGCTCTTCTATCTGTCGTCGCAGCCCATGCCGGAGATCGATCTGGGCTTCACCGGGCAGGACAAGCTGGTGCATCTGGTGGCGTACGGTCTGCTGGGCGCGCTCCTGCTCGGCGCGCTGCCGCTGCGCACGGGCGGCTACAGTCGCGGCCAGATGCTGCTGGCCGCCGCACTCGCCACGCTCTATGGGATCAGCGACGAATGGCACCAGTTCTTCGTGCCGGGCCGCACCATGGACGGGCTGGATGTACTGGCCGACGCGATCGGCGCCCTGCTCGGGGCCTGGCTGCTGCGGCGGGTGGTCGGGAAAAGACCTGTTGCGGTACGGAGTCCGCGGTAAAAACTCTTTAGCCACGGAATCCACGGAACAACACGGAAAAATCTTTCAGTCACGAAACCCGCGACAAAGTATCCGGTGAGCTAAACCCATTTATAGCCACGGAAACACACAGAATGTAAATCTCGATGCATCGATATCTTCCGTGTATTTCCGTGTGTTTCCGTGGCCATTAATAGATTTTTCCGTGTCGTTCCGTGGATTCTGTGGCTAGAGGGTTTCGCACGTGATACCAGCCGTGAGCCCCACAGCTCACGGCGCCAGCGACAGCAGCCGGGCGGTGAGTTCCTCGCCGAACTGCGGGTCGCGGCCGTAGAGGCTGGCCTCGGTCAGTTGGGTATCGTTGAACAGGACCGGCAGATTCCACTGGTCCAGCATGTCGCACAGATTGCCGAGCCGCGCCTCGGCATCGTCGTCCAGATCCACCAGCAGGATATCGATGGCCTCGGGATCGATGCGGCCGACGGTGCTGTCGTTCAGTGGCAGGGTATCGATGACGTCCAGACCCTGGGCCTCGACCAGCTGGCGCAGGTGGCGGCGCAGGATCGGCGATTCACTGGCTATCGCCAGGCGCAGTTTTTTTTTTGCCCCGGGCGCGCTGTCGGCGGCCGGGGCGGTGGCGTTCGGCGTGCCGTCCAGGTCGGGTTCCGGCGCGGGGAACAGCCCGCCGGCCTGTTTTTCGCGTGCCACATCGGCGATCAGATCGGCATCGATGTGCGTGCGCTGCTCCGCATAGCCGTATACCAGCGCGATGTCGCACAACAGATTCACCAGCCGCGGCACGCCCTGGCTGTAGGTGTGCACCGCCAGGCAGGCGGCATCGGTGAAGATCTCCGGGTGACCGCCGGCGACCTCCAGGCGATGGCGGATGTAGGCGGTCGTCTCCTCAGCCGTCAGTGGCGTGAGGTGATAATCGACCGAGATGCGCTGGGCGAACTGGATCAGGTCCGGGCGGCGCAGGGTATCGCGCAGCTGTTGCTGGCCGACCAGGATGACCTGCAGCACCTGGTCCTTGTCGGCGTTGACGTTGGACAGCATGCGCAGCTCTTCCAGCGTCTCGGCGTCCATGTTCTGGGCCTCGTCGACGATCAGCACGGTGCGCCGGTTGCGGGCGTATTCGGCGATCATGAAATCGACGAAGGCGCGGTACATCTCCACCTTGGTCTTACCGGTCTCATCGATGTTGAATGCCAGCAGGATCCACTGCAGCAGCTCGCCGAAGGAACGGTGGGTATTGGTGATCAGCCCGACCGTGACGTCCTGGCCCATGTGATTGAGCAGATGCCGGATCAGCGTGGTCTTGCCGGTGCCGATGCCACCGGTAATGGCGGTGAAGCCCGCCTGATTGCCGAGCCCGTACTCGAGCAGCGCCAGCGCCATACGGTGCTTGTCGCTCAGATACAGAAACGCCGGGTCCGGCAGCAGCGAAAAGGGCTTTTCTTTGAGTCCGAAATGGGTTTCGTACATGGCTGTTTATGAGTGAGGCGTGAGGCGTGAGGCGTGAGGCGCAAAAGGCAAACCCAAACCCAAACGCTTTTTAGCCACGGAAGCACACGGAAAGGCACGGAAAAGGGCTATTGCAAAATCCCAGCAGACAAACTGCGCGGTTGCTATCTGGGCTTTTACATTCATAACTTTCCGTGTATTTCCGTGTGCTTCCGTGGCCATAAAAGGTTTTTTACTCCTCACTCCTCACGCACTCACTCCCTCCCCGCCTTGTTCAACACGGTGCCGAGGACGTTGGTGCAGTCCAGCAGTTCCACGGCGCGGCGGGCGTCGTCCTGGGTGGTGCCGCCTTCCTCCAGTACCAGCAGGGCGGCGTCGACGTAGGGCGCGAAGGCCAGGGCGTCGGCGGCGGACAGTACCGGCGGCAGATCGAAGATCACGATGCGGCGCGGGTAGCGGTTCTTCAGTTCCTGCACCAGTTGCGCCATCTTCGGCGAGTTGAGCAGTTCGGCGGAGTTCTGCACCACGCGGCCGGCGGGCAGGACGACGACCTGGTCCAGGCCTTCGGGGTGCACCAGCAACTCCGGCAGCGGCACGTCGTCCAGCAGGTACTCGCTCAGCCCCTGGCTGGCCGGCAGCCCCAGCTGTTCGTGGATGCTCGGGTGGCGCAGGTTGGCGTCGACCAGCAGCACCGTGTAGTCGACCTCCATCCCCAGGCTGATGGCCAGGTTGATCGCGGTCAGGGTCTTGCCCTCGCCCTCGCCGGGGCTGGTGACGGCGAGCACGTTCCAGTCGTTCTCCGTGAGCCGCTGCAGCACCTGGGTGCGTAGCATCCGGTAGGCGCTGCTGAAGGCGCCGTCGGGCAGGCCGGCGACGATGCGGCGACTGCGCAGCATGCCGGTGGCCGGCTTGGCGGTCCGTGTCTGGGTGTAGCTGATCTCTGCCGCCGGCGGTGCCGCGGGCGTGGACCCGGGACGTGCGACCGGTGGCGGCGCCTCGCCGCGCTCCTGCCTGGCCCGTTCCAACGCGTCTTTGATGCGTTCCATATGAATTCGTCCTCAACGGTGAACGTGTTTTGAGAGTGAGGCGTTAGGCGTGAGGCGTGAGGCGTGAAAACCCTCTTTAGCCACGGAAACACACGGAAGGACACGGAAAATTAAGAATGTAAAAGCCCAGATAGTAACCGCGCAGTTTGTTTACTGGGATTTTTCAATAGCCCTTTTCCGTGTATTTCCGTGTGTTTCCGTGGCTAAAAAAGGTTTTGTCTTTTACGCCTCACGCCTCACGCCTAACGCCTAACGCCTAACGCCTAACGCCTCACTCCATCCCAATACCCGTGACGATGGTCGCTTTGCGCAGGGCGCGGAACCAGAGCACGTCCAGCGGCGATACGAACACATGCACCAGGCCGACGGCGAGCAGCACCACTGCGAGCGCGCCCAGTACGAGCAGGCGGCGCTTGCGCCGTTGGGCGCTGCGCTCGCGGTCCGAGGCCAGGTAGGGGATCAGGGCCAGCGGCGCGACCTGCAGCGTCGCCAGCACCCCCTTGGCACCGCGTACGGTGGTGTCCAGGCTCTCGGCCACGGCGGCATAGCCGACACCGCTGCCCAATGCCAGCACCAGGCTCAGGAAGATGATGGCCGGGCGGTTCGGTTTGATCGGCTCCTCCGGCAGCACCGGCGGATCGATCAGGGTGAAGCGCTCGCCCTTGCTCTCGGTCTCCAGCTGCTGGGCGATCCGGGCCTGCATCTGCTTGGCGTTGAGTTCCTGGTACTTGGCCGAGGCGTTCTCGAGATCACGCGTCAGGGTGCGGAACTCGCCCTCCACCTGCGGCATGGCCGCCAGCCGCCGTTCGTAGTCGGCGCGGCGCGCCTCCAGCTGGGTGCGCTTGGTCTGCAGTGACTGGATCTCGCTCAGCGTGGCGTTCAGCTGCGCCTGCAGGGTCACGTAGGCCGGGTTGTCCGGGCTGCGCTGGGACTGCGATCCGCCGCCGGCCGGGGTCTTGGCCAGCGTCGCCTCCAGACCGGCGATCTGACGCTCGAGCCGCACCACGTCGGGGTGCTCGGTAGAATATTTCTCCCGCAGGCTGCCCAGCTCGACCTTGAGCGCGGCAATCTGCTCCAGCAGGCCCTCGCGCGGATTCACCTGGCCGGTCTCACGCTCCAGGCTCTCGATCTCGCGCTGCATGCGGATCACGTCCGGGTGGTCGGCGGAATAGCGTGCGGCGATGCTCGCGTATTCCGTGCGCAGGGCCTTGAGGCGGGCGCCGGGGCTCAGATTCACATCCGCCCCGTAGGGGTCCTGCTGGCCGAGCTGGCCCTGCAGATAGAAGCGCCGATCGTCCAGGGTGCGGATCTGGGTGGCGGTGTCGGTCAATTCGCGCTCGGTGCGCTCGATCTGCTCGCGCAACAAGGGCTGCAGCTCCGGCAGGCTGCCGGCGTTGGCTTCCTTGAACGCCGCCAGGCGCCCTTCCAGTTCCTTGATCTGCTGGTTCAGGCGATTCGCCTCGTCGGACAGGAAGGTCAGCGTCTCCTGGGCCTTGGAGGTGCGGGTGCGGAGGTTCTCCTGCAGGTACAGGGTCGTCAGTTCGTTCGCGACCCGCTGCACCTGTTCCGGGTTCTCACCCTCGAAGGCCAGGGAGAAGGCGATGGTGGCCGGCATGGGGCGGCCGGAGCGCGGGTCGATCACATCGGCGCTGATCATGTCGAGCGCGATATCCTTGCGCATGCGCGCGAGGATCTCCTCGGTGGTCTCACGCCCGCGCTTGTCGGCATAGAGGTTGTACTTGTCGATGATGCTCATCAGATTGCTGCGCGTCATGACGCGCTGGCTGATGGTCTGAATACGCTGTGCGGCATAGCTGGTGACGGTGGACTGCACCAGCTCGGTGGGGATCTGCTGCTCCTCGATCAGGATGGTGGCCGCCGACCGGTAGGTGGGCGGCCAGGCCAGCGCGATGATCGCGCCGATGCCGAAGACCACCACGAAGAGGGCGGCGATCTGGGCGCGGCGGCGCTTGAAGGCAATGAGGTAGTCCTGCAGATTCTTGGTCTGTTCTTCGTTCATGCGCTGCTCGTGTGAGCCCTTTTTCAGTTGATCCGTGCGGTGCTCGCTGGGTGCGTCGGCGCCGCATCGCGGTGTGGGGCGTACTAAAAAAATCTGTTTCTGGCCACGGAACTACACGGAAAGACACGGGAAAAATATCTTATTGTAAAACCGGGGATCTCCTGGCATCCGCAGCGCCTCATCATACAGCCTCGCGGCGCTCTGCATTCACAAACATCTCATTGGCCACGGAAACACACGGAAATACACGGAAAGGGGCTATTGCAAAATCCCAGCAAATAAGCTGCGAAGTTGCTATCTGGGTTTTTGCCTTCGTAATTTTCCGTGTTTTTCCGTGTGCTTCCGTGGCCATGAAAAGTTTTTCGTCCTCACCCCTCACTCACCGCGACATCGCCATACGCGGCCAGGTGTAACCAAGGCTGACATACACCATATTGCTGTCGGCCGTATCGTCGAGCGCGACATCGCGCGTGACGTGGGTGTAGGCGTAGCCGGCAGTCAGCGCCAGGTCGCGGTCGAGCCTCCAGGTCAGGCCGGGCGCGATGCGGTAGCGGTCGAGGTCCGCGCGTGTCGTGACATCGCCCAGGCTGTCCGAGCGGTAATAGCTAACGGCGAACCGGCCCCACAGTTGAGCGCTGAAGCGGCGCGTCCCATGGAGATCGACGCGGGTCGTCTCGGTGTCCGTGCCGGTGCTGCTGGGGATGATCGACTGCGAGGCGCTCAGCTTCAGGCTGCCGGTCTCGAACTCGCGGCTGAGGCTGGCGTCGTAGACCAGGCCGGTGGTCTCGCTGTCGCGGGGTTCGTAGACGATGGTGTAGGTCCCGGGGAGCGGGAAAAAGGGTTCCAGCCCGGGAATCGGCACGGCCGTGGGCAGCAGCGAACTGGTCTTGGTGCGGCGCGTGCCCACCGATCCGCTCACCTTCCAGAGCTCGGTGATGTCGTAGGCCGCACCCAGTTGCAGGCTGTCGGTCTTGGACTCCAGCGCGCTGGCCGTCTCGTAGTCCACCCGGGCGTGACTGAGGATGCCGAACACCTGCGTCTTGGGGTTCAGCTGGTGGACGACGCGCACGCCGGGCGTCAGATAGTCATAGTCGAGCAGGCCGTAGCGTTCCCCGTCGTCGTAGTCCACCTGGTGGTACTCCGCCGAGACCTCCACCCAGGTGGTCTCGGTGAGCATGTACTCCCCGGCCAGGCGCAGCGTCCGCTGGCTGCGGTCGACCTGGTTGATCACCAGGCCGGTGTCGATGTCCAGGATTTCGTTCTGCAGGGTGGTGTCGTTGCTGAGCCCGGCGCTGGCCTCCAGCGAGCCGCGCTCGAAGCGCCGCGCGGCGGCGAGGTCGAGGAAGTTGTCGACCGTATTCAGATCGTCGTCGTCGTACCAGGCCGCCCGCAACCGGCCGGTGGCGTTCAGGTCCCACAGTTCGGTGCGGCGGCTGAGCGTGAGGCGGGGGTCGAGGATGGCGCCCCAGACGGCGTCATGATCGAAGGCCGTCAGCCGGATGTTGTCGTCGTATTCACTGCGCAGGCTGACGCTCGGCTCGGCCACCCATTCGGCGGCGTGCAACCCGGGCGCGGCCAGTGACGCGGCGGCCAGCAGCAGGCACGACAGGCGGCTGTGTGTGTTCATTGTGAGCTCAACGCAATGGAACCCAAAACCCGTATTTGCCACGGAAGCACACGGAAAAACACGGACGAGGGCATACGTTTCGCACACCAGCAATCCACGCCCGCCAGGTGTTGAGCCGGGGCTTCACGACGCTGTTTCATTTCAGTGTCTTCCGGGGCATCCGTGGCCGAAATCGGTTTTTCTTAACGTTGTAATGGTCTGGGACAACCCTGTCTCACGGCCCCCGCGTCGCGCTCTTCGGTCAGGCGCTTTCGGTCATGTGGTCCTGCCTGCGGGTCGCCCGATGATCCGGGTTTTGGAAGGAGATGTCCATATCCAGCGTCTCGAATCGGCAGCGTGCTCGGAAACAACCATTGGCAACGGAAGCACACGGAAATACACGGAAGGTAAAAAAATCCCGGATCAATGGATTGCGGACCAATCGAGTCTGACCCCATTGATCATTGCAACCATCAATATTGGCCACGGAAACACACGGAAGAACACGGAAGGTGGTGAGCAGCGGGCTTTTGAATTCCGTGTATTTCCGTGTGCTTCCGTGGCCATCCATCTTGCAGGGTGTGCCGGGGCACCCTGCACCTTCAACCCACCTGCTTCAGCTCCTCGCGGATCACGCGCCGCAGCGTTTCCTCGTCGACGGGCACCTGGGATCTGCCCAGGTACTCCCGCAACGCTTCATTGATCAGGGTTTGATATCCCTGGCCCGAGGCGTCCGCGCGCTCCCGGAAAGCACCCAGCACCGCATCGTCCAGGTAGATGGTGATACGGGTCTTACCCTTCTGGGCGATCACGGCGCCGCGGGTCCCCGTGCTGAAATCATATTCCTTCTTCATAGGCCCGCCTCTCCTTCTTGCTGGCGCGGCGTGCGGAAATCAAGCGAATCCGGTTGCCACGGTAGCTGTATACGACGACCAGGATGCGACCCATTGCATCCGTCCCGATGGAAGCGTAGCGGTGCTCACCTTCCGCGTCGGTATCCTCGACGGTAAGCGCATCCGGGTCATAGAGGACCGTTTCGGCATCGGCAAAACGCACCCCGTGCTTGGCGAGGTTCGCGGCCGCCTTGGCCGGATCCCAGGTCAGCTCCATGACGTGAATATATGCATAACATATGTATTCGTCAAGCCATCACGGCACCACCACCACGTCGCCGGCCTGCAGGACGATGTTCTGTTCCAGATCCTGGCCCTTCTCGACATCGCCATAGGCGAAGGGGATGGCCGATTGTTTGCCGCCGCTGCGGCGCAGGATGTGGATCTTGTTGACGGCGGCATACGGCGTCATGCCGCCGGCCATGGCCAGGGCCTGCACCACGTCGACATTGCGCGTCACCGGAAACTCACCGGGGCGGTTGACCTTGCCGATCACATAGACCTTGTTGCCGTCGAGTTTGAGCACGGCGACGGTCACCGACGGGTCGGGGATGAAGCGCTTGAGCTTGTCGGCGACCTCGGTCTGCAGCTGCGGGATGGACTTGCCGCTGGCCTGGACGTTGCCGACCAGCGGGAACGACAGCCCGCCATCGGGGCGCACCAGCACCTCTTTCTCGAGGCCCTCTTCGCGCCACACCGAAATGCTCAGCACGTCGCCGGGCTGGACGAGATAGGCGTCGTCGGGTCCGGCCTCGGCGGCCAGGGCGGGTCCCATCGACAGGGCCATCAGGACGAGGCCGGCCAGGGCCGGCAGGGTGCGGTTCAATACCATTATACGTAGCTCCTCCAGAGTGCCCGTGTGGGCTTGTGATTGTCGGCCGCCGCCTTTGCAGGAGCGGCATTCCTGCCGCGGTACGGCCGGCGTCGTCCGTGCCAGTGCGTTCGCCGTCCGCCGCACCGGGTGCGGCCGATTCAACAGAAATCCGGCAGGTGCGTCAAGCGCGGGGTCACGGTTTTCCCACCACGGGATACACGCACCACAAAAAAGCGCGGCCCGAAGGCCGCGCTTGGGGTACTGCCACCGGCATCCTGCCGGCCCGTCTCAGGCCGCGCGGCGGCGGAACAGCGCCAGACCGACGAGCGCCAGCCCGACCAGCAACCAGTCACCGGCCTTGTTTAGCGAGACCGGGCGGGTGCCGAGGGTGCAGCCACCGCTGTTGCTGGAGCCGCTGGTGCGGGTGTCGACGAAGGGCGCGGCGGCAGGCACTGCAACCACACCTGGATCGAAGACCGTCCCATTCAGGGAGCGGTCACCGTCGTTGCTGCCGCCATCGGTGATGGTCAGCCGTATGCAGTCATTGCCGGCCGCGAGTCCGGCCGCATAGGTGACACCCGCCGCCGTTGCACAGTCACCGCTGACGGAGGCACCGGACTCGATGGTGTCACCCGCGCTGGTGTCGAAGGTCAACCACCCTGATGTATGCGTGAACTTGCGGTAGACCGCCTCGGCTGGCATGGCCTGACCCAGGTTGAGGGTCACCACGGCCGTGCCGCCGACGCCCAGGCCGCTAACCGAGAAGTCGAACACCGAACTGACGGCGTCGTAGTCGGGATCGTCGAACAGGCCGGTCACGGCGATCTGATAGCCACTGGCCTCGGTGCCACCTTCACCGCCGTCGCCCACGACCGGTGTGCCGGTACTGCCGCTGGCGTCCACCACCGGGATGACATTGATGGTGCCGACCAGGTTCAGCCCATAGGCCACGCCGCCGAAGCCGGACGGATCACCCACGGGCACGGTCGCGGTATAGGTCAGGGTGTAGGTGTCACCGTCGCCACAGTCCACACCGCAGACGATGTCGGCAACACCCTCGGCGTTGGAACCCCAGGGGTTGTTGCTCATCGGAATGAGTGCAATGCCGTTCCAGGTGACGAACCAGCCACTCATATCGAGGGTGGCGGTATTGCCGGTGGCACTCAGTACCCGTGCGGGGGTGGTGGTGCCGTGCATGCCGGTGTTGCCGAAGAAGTTCCAAACATTGTCGATGCTGGGGTTCTCGCCCGCTATGGTGCCCGGGGCGCCGGTATGTGAGCCGGATGCGGCCTGGGCGACGAAGGTCTTGAGTCCCTGGAAGCCGGTGATGGCCGTGGGAAGGTGGAACCCGGGCGAGACCTCCATCGTGAAGTTGGAGCCGGTATCGATGCTCAGCGTGGCGTTGGCCGGCATGGCACCGGCGCCTGTCGAACGGACGGTGACCGTCACGGTCGCGCTGTTGGAGGTGTCGCCGTCGTTGTCATCGACGGTATAGGTAAAGGTATCGAGACCCACGAAGCCGGGGTTCGGGGTGTAGGTAACCTCGCCCGTCGTCGTATTCACGCTGGTGGTGCCGTGGGTGCCGTTGGATGCGGTGAGGGTTGCTGGATCGAGCGTGCCATCGGAATCACTGTCATTGGCCAGCACGTTGATCACGACGGCGGTGTCGGCATCGGTGGTGGCACTGTCGTTGCTGGCGGTCGGTACGCTGTTGGGCGTGACGGTGATGGTCACGCTTGCCGGATCCGATGTCTGGCCATCGTCGTCATCAACCGTATAAGTGAAGCTGTCGTCACCGGTAAAGGAGGCGTTTGGCGTGTAGGTCACGACACCGGTTACGGCATCGACGCTGGTGGTGCCGTTGGTGACATCGAGTACGATCGCAACCGTGGTCACGTCGACCGTCCCATCGGCATCCGTATCGTTGGCAGTCACATCAATATCTACGGGTGTGTTGACGCGTGTGGTGGCGGTGTCGTCGACGGCGACCGGTGGTGGTGTTGCCGCGACCGTGACGGTTACGGTGGCGACGTCGCTGTCTGCTGTGCCGTCATTGGCCAGATAGGTGAAGGATGTCGAACCGAAAAATGCGCCCGGATCATAGCTGCCGGTGCTACAGTCGGCCGCAACCGTGGCCGTGCCCTGGCCCGCCGCGGGCTGCGCCACAATGCTGCATGTCAGAGCATCCCCATTGTCGTCGGTAACGTCGGGGGTCCAGGACGCGGCGGTGTTTTGGGCGACCGAAAGCGAAAGGTCGCCGGCCACCGGGGCTACGGGGGCACTGATCGTACCGGCCAGGTTCAGCCCATATTGCACGCCGCCGAAATTGGACGGATCGCCCTCTGGGACCGTTGCGGTATAGGTCAGGGTGTAGGTATCACCGTTGCCACAGTCGACGCCACAGACGATGTTGGCCACACCGCTGGCGTTGGCACCCCAGGCTCCGGAGCCCATTGGGATGGAGGCAAGGCCGTTCCAGGTCACGTTCCAGCCGCTGAGATCGACGGTGGCGGTGTTGCCGCTTGCGGTCGACACGTTGCTCGGGGACGTGGTCTGATGCATGCCGGTATTGCCGAAGAAACCCCAGGGGTTGTCGATGTTGGGGGATTCGCCGGTATTGTTGCAGGTGCCGACACCATTGACGCAGCCGGGGGCGCCGGAATGGGAACCGCTGGCCAGCTGAGTCGTGCCGAGCACGATACCATTGAGGCCGGTGATGGCGGTCGGCTGCCCCGACATGGTGAAATTGGAGCCGGCACCGATGTTCAGGGTGGAACCGTCCTGCAGCACGGCCCAGCTTGCGCTGGAGCCGAGCAGGCCGGTCATCAATACTGCAACAGCCGTCAGTCGTCGGGTCTTATAATGTGAGGCGTTCATCGCCGCTCCTCCAAATCTTATGTTGTTCTAATTACGGGTTTCGCCGGTGTCACGCGGGTAGGGTGTTGTCGTGTCCAGCGCCCGGGGTATGCATCCCGTTACAGTTGTGTGATGGTCTGGGTTAGAAACTGACACCGATGCCGGCACCGAAGGCGTTCTGGCTCATCTCGATCTCGCCCATGTTGCCGATGTAGGTCGGGCCCCACTGACGGTTCTTGAAGGCACGCATGTACATGAAGCTGTACTCGATCATGTCGGAGGCCGCATAGGTCGCGCCCAGCGTCAGGTGGTGCTCGGTGGTCGCGGGTGCGAGGAAGTTCACCAGGATGGCGCCGTTGTCCTCCGGGATGGGGCTCTTGCCGTAGTTCCAACCGGCTCGCATCGTCCACTTGTTGTCATATTTATAGGCGACGCCGAGCTTGTAGACGGTCTGGTCTTCCCAGCCGAAGCCCAGGCCGGCATCGTTACCCATGCGATGAATCTCATCGGCATCAGGGAACACCGAGCCGGGGCCGGTGGCGGGCGGCAGGTTGCCGATGGAGCGGACATCGGAGTACAGCGTGCGGGTGACATCCAGCGCCACCAGCAGCTTCGGCGTCACCTTGTAGGACATGCCGACCCCGAAGTTTGCGGGGGTGTCGAAGTCGCCCTGTTCGGCGAACAGGCTCGTGTACTTGTCGAACTTCGACATATAGATCTTCGAGGTGCCGGTGACGCCCAGGATCAGGCGTTCCTTCATGAACTCGCCCATCCAGCCGAGCCGCACGCCCGCGCCGTAGGCCCAGTCATTGCCGCGGTTGGTGAGGTAGCGGTTGTCCTGATCGCGGGTGAACGGGGTGAAATAATCCAGACCGAAGGCGCGGAAGGTCTGCACGCTGAGCACCAGCGATGCGCCCACGGAATGGTTCTTCGCCGGGCGGAACGCGATGGTCGGGTTCATCTGCATGATCATCATGTTCACGCCGAGGGTCTGATCCGGATCGCCGCCGGCGCCGGCAGTGGCATTGTAGAGGTTATAGTTATAGCGACTGCCACCGCCACCCGCACCCACCGCGCTGAAACCGAAGCTGAGCTTGCGGTTGAACTTCATCGCCATGCCCATGTTGGGGATGACGAAGGTGGTGGCGCGGCTGTCCTGGCTGAGTTCGTCCGGCGCGTCGCGACGGATGGTCGCCGAGGCGTCCGGCAGGAACAGGGTCGCCTCGGCATCGGCGCGGATGTTGAACGCGGTGATGGTCGCGGGGTTCGATGCGCCGGCCAGACTGTCCTGCGGATTACCGATGGCGGTGCCACCCATGCCGATCGAGCTCATTCCATAGCCGATCATATACATGCCGTTGGTGGCGTGGGAGAGGGGGGAAAACAAGATAGCGCTGACGGCCAACGCCAAGGCTCGGTTCCTAGCCGCGTGCATAGTGACTCCTCCGATGTTGTGTTTTTAGTTCTGTTGTTGTCGAGGCCGGCGTGCCGTGACGGCCGCTTCCTGTCGGACGCGCGCGATGAAAATACTGTGAGCGCGCTGCCGCAGGCCTTCTGTATTTGTTACGGCATGTGTATTTGTTACGGCATGCTGACGGTGGGAAAAAGAATTGTCAAGGTACCTGTGGGACGTGGCGTCGTCGGTGTGTCGCACGCCAATGTATACGACAGTGTCGGCTGTGGTCGTGTCGGCATTGGCTGGTGGCACCGGGCGCGACCGACGCACGCGGTTGCTGCAGACACTGTCGTGGGTTGTGGCGGCGGACCGATCCGGCGCTGCGCTGAGCCGCGCGCATCGGCCGATCTTCCCGAAGTGTGATGACCGTCACGGGGTGTGCCCCGCGCCACCGGGAGGGTGCAGCGGTGACGTGGCAAGAGGCGTGTTATCTGCCGGGATTCTTTACAGATGGCGAGCGCTGGGTGTTTCGGACCGATTGCCGAGAAATAACCAAAGTGTATCACTCGGTTACATTCGGCCGTGGCGATCATTCCCGGCCACCGTGCCGGCCGCGCCCTGTCGGTCGACTTGACAGTCCGGCTGTAGTCCTTCCGGGGTGCGTATGTATATCTATATGATAATTAATGATTTTGTTTGCTTGGCACGTGCATTGCTCAATAATCCCGTCGTACTCAGCTTTTCTTAAGCTTGAGTATAAGAGTTCAATAATGAAGGTTACTCTGGAGGAGTTACTCAATGAAGAAGATCGCTCTTTCCGCTGCCATCGCGACTGCTATGGCCGCTTCTACCGCTGGCGCCGCCACACTGAGTGTCGATGCTGGTTCGTTCTTCACCATGGGTGGTGGCACTGCCGTCAACGCCCCAGGCTTCGACGGTCAATTCATCAGTGGGAATGATGGTCTGGTTCTGGGTACTACCCAGTCGGCCAGCGGCAGCCACAGCGGCGTGCCGAATGGCTCTGAGGTAGAGGGCATCGACAACGCCTGGGCCTTCTTTGGCAACACTGGCCTGCACCTGAGCACTTCAAACACGAACGTACTCAGCGCCAGCGGCAATACCGCCACGGCAGATTTCAGCGGCTGGTCCGTGAGCTGGAACGGTATCGCAGTGATCCCGATGGGTAGCGGTGCGTGGAATGGTAATGCTGAGGGCGTTGCCAATATTACCTGTGGTGTGGATTGTACCGCCGGGGACACTTACACCCTGACCTACTCTGCAACTGTGCCCGCCGGTGATCCGTCCAACTTCGGTAATACACGATACCTGTTGAACCTGGTGGGTACTATCAGTGGTGGTGACATTACCGCCCCCGCTGTCATCCCGGTCCCGGCTGCCGTGTGGCTGCTGGGCTCGGGTCTGATCGGCCTGGTGGGCGTAGCCCGCCGCAAGAAGGCCGCTGTCTGAATGAGACGCTCTGGGTGATTTGATACATCACCCGTCTCACGGCCTGATGAAGGCCGGATCCGCGCAAGTGGATCCGGCCTTCGTTTTTTCTGAAGCTCCGGTCAATGGGGTCAGGCTTGATTGAGTGAGGAGTGAGGAGTGAGGAGTAAAACCTTTATAGCCACGGAGGCACACGGAACAACACGGAAAAATCGGGTGGGAAAATCCCAAAGCCGAACCTCATCGCAGAGATGTTCCGTCGCGTGATCCCCAAGGGGTTTTAACGAGGTAATTTTTCCGTGTTGTTCCGTGTGCTTCCGTGGCCAAGATCGGTTTTTAGTCGATGCAGGCACCACACCCTGCGAGGCGCTCCCGGTTAGACGGACTCTTTAGTGTGTGCCGCCGTGGCCATGCAGGGGCTCTCGGGCGCGGTTTCCACTACAATCCCCGCATTCCACCACTACCGGATGCACGCCATGACCGTCCTCGTCCTGCACGGCCCCAATCTCAACCTGCTCGGTGCCCGCGAGCCGGAGCATTACGGCCACGCCACCCTGGCCGACATCGACGCGCGCCTGGCGGCGCTGGGCGGTGAGCTGGGGGTGACGGTCGAGACCTTCCAGTCCAACGCCGAGCACGAGCTGGTCGGGCGGGTGCAGGGGGCGCCGGCGGCAGGCGTGCGCTTCATCATCATTAACCCGGCGGCCTTCACCCACACCAGCGTCGCCCTGCGCGACGCCCTGGCGGCGGTGCATATACCTTTTATAGAGGTCCACCTGTCCAACGTCCACGCCCGCGAGCCGTTCCGGCACCGGTCCTACCTGTCGGACATCGCCATCGGCACCATCGCCGGCCTCGGCCCGATCGGCTACGAACTGGCCCTGCGGGCGGCGGTGGAGCGGGGAGCGGGGCGTGAGGCGTGAAACCCCTTATGGCCACGGAAGCACACGGAAAAACACGGAAAAAGGCAATTGCAACATCCCAGTAATCAAGCCGCGCGGTTGCTATGTGGGCTTTTATTTTCGTAATTTTCCGTGTTTTTCCGTGTAGTTCCGTGGCCATAAAGATTTCCACGCCTCACGCCTCACGCCTCACCACCGCCACCGCCACCGCCGCTCTGCCTGGCCCACCTCATGGGTTCATGGGTTACGAGAACAATCCACTCAGGTCCACGGCCATGCCGGCCATCCCCGGCACGTCGATCGGTGTGAGCGTCGATACCGGCGCCCGGGTTTCCACATAGCCATTCATCTGCGGCTGGCTGTAGATCTCGAGTCGGCTGTTTTCGATATCTACAAGCCAGACTTCGGGAATGCCATGGCGCGCATAGAGCGGCAGCTTGACGTCGCGGTCGAAACGCAGGCTGCTGGCCGCGACTTCGACGAGCAGCAACAGGTCGGCGGGGCCGGGGTGGGC
>JAIOJV010000117.1 GCA_019911805.1 Gammaproteobacteria bacterium | reverse complement strand
CCCGAATCCCGAATCCCGAAAATTGCATCTCCCCCGGGCCTCCATTAGAATGCCCGGCTTCCATGGCCCCGCAGGGGCCCATGGCTCCTTGCCCCACCGCCCGGACGCTCCGGGAGCGGGGGGCTGCCAATCCATAAGGGGCACACCATGCGACACTACGAAATCGTGTTTCTGGTCCATCCGGACCAGAGCGAACAGGTTCCCGCCATGGTCGAGCGCTACCGCGCCACCATTGAAACGGCGGGCGGCAAGATCCACCGGTTGGAAGACTGGGGTCGCCGCCAGCTGGCCTATCCCATTCAAAAGATGCTCAAGGCACACTACGTGCTGATGAACATCGAGTGCGGTCAGGATGTCCTGGACGAACTTGCCTCGGCGTTTCGCTTCAACGACGCGGTACTGCGCAATCTGGTCATCGCGCGTGACGAGGCCGTCATCGAGCCATCGCTGCTGTCCAAGCGCGATGACCGCGATGACCGTGATGACCGCAGTGGGCGTGACAGCGATGATAGCAGCGCCGACGATAGAGATGACGGCGACAGCGATGAGGGCGACGCCGCCTGAGTGACGGGCTGGCGCGGTCGGCGGATCACTGCCCCGCACGAGGTGTCGACAGTCCATGCAGGACTCCCCGGCCAATACGCTGGTCATCGAGGGCCAGGTCATGCGGTCGCCGGAGACCCGGTGTTCGCCGGCCGGCATACCCATCAGTCGCTTCGTCCTGGACCACCAGTCGCGCTGCGACGAGGCCGGTGCAGTGCGCGAGGTGCGGTTGAGGTTGGGTGTGGTGGTCGCCGGCCGGCAGTTGCAGCCGGCCGTATCCCGGCTGGTAGCCGGGAGTTGGGTACGCGTCGAGGGCTTTCTCGCACGCACCGGCTTCCGCAGCGCCGATCACCGCTTGGTGTTGCATGCGCAGTCGATGGAAATTTTGAACGATTGAGATCGTTAACCGAGAGGTAACTGAACAATGTCGCGTTTTTTTCGCCGCCGGAAGTTTTGTCGCTTCACCGCGGAAGGTGTCAAAGAGATTGATTACAAGGATCTTGCAACCCTGAAGGGTTACGTTACGGAGACGGGCAAGATCGTGCCCAGCCGAATTACCGGTACCAAGGCCCGTTACCAGCGTCAGCTGGCGACCGCCATCAAGCGTGCCCGGTTCCTGGCCCTGCTGCCGTACAGCGATTCGCATTGAGCGTGGCATCGTGCCGGCCCGCGGCCGGTGCGGCGCATGAGATCGGCACATGATGCAGCGGCTGGCGACGTTCGCAATGGCCGCACGCTGGCGCGCCGTGCTGACCGCAACGCTGAGTGCCGCTGCGGCCTTGGTGTTTCCACCGCTGACTTCGCCACTGAATTACCTGGGTGGGGCGGTGATCGGCCTGGTGAGCCTGCGGCTCGGCGCGCGCGAAGGTGCCGGTGTGCTGGTGGCTGGTGTGGCACTGTTGGCCGTGTTGGGCCTCGCCACGGGCGGCCTTGCGGCGGCGCTCGCCGTAGCCACCCTGATGCTGTGGCTACCGGTCTGGCTGGCGGCCCTGTTGTTGCGCACCAGCCAGGCCCTGGGGCTGACGCTGCGCACGATCGGCACCGCGGGGGTGGTCCTGGTCATGCTCGCCCACCTGTGGCTGGGCGATCCTCAGGCGTGGTGGTTGCCGCGCCTGAATGAGGTGCTCAAGCCCGTAATCGAGGGCCAGGGCATTGATGTCAGCAACTATGTGTCCGAGCTGGCACGCTGGATGACGGGACTGCTCGGTGCGGCCGTAGTCCTGAGCGTGGTCTTGAGCCTGCTGCTGGCACGGGCCTGGCAGGCCGGGTTGTACAACCCGGGTGGCTTCGGCGCGGAGTTCCGCCAGCTCGCGTTGGGGCGCGGTGCGGCGCTGGCTGGCCTCGTCCTGGTCGCGCTGGCGGCGTTGTCGCCGGCGGGAGCGATGCAGGCGTTCGCCGCCGATGCGGTGCCGACGCTGCTGGTATTATACGTCGTTCAGGGATTAGCCATCGTCCACGCCCTGGTGGAGCGCTACCAGGCCCGGCGAGGCTGGCTGGTGGCGTTGTATGTGTTGCTGCTGTTCGCTGCGCCGCAGATGATGCCGCTGGTAGCCCTGGTGGGATGGTCGGACACCTGGATCGATCTGCGCCGCCGTGCCGGCAGACCGTGATGCAGGTGTCGTGAAAAATGTCATATTCAGTCTTCTGGTGACGAGGTAACAAGTCATGCAAGTAATCCTGTTGGAGAAAGTCGAGAACCTGGGCAACCTGGGTGATCAGGTCAGGGTCCGTTCCGGCTACGGCCGCAACTTCCTCATCCCGAAGGGTAAGGCCACACCGGCCACGCCCGATAACATCGCCCGTTTCGAGGCACGCCGTGCGGAGCTGGAGAAGACTGCCGCCGAGGCGCTGGCCGCTGCTGCGGCGCGCAAGGCGGGTCTGGAGGGGATGCGGGTGACCATCGCGGCCAAGGCCGGCGACGAGGGTAAATTGTTCGGCTCCATCGGTACTACGGACATCGCGCACGCGGTGACGGAAGCCGGTCAGGTGGTCGAGCGCCACGAAGTGCGTCTGCCGGAAGGTCCGTTCCGCACGCTGGGCGAGTTCGAGGTCGAGCTGCACCTGCACACCGACCTTGACGCGACCATCACCCTGGTGATCGCACCGGCGTGACCCGATAAAAGCTATCGAAACAACGTCTTTCGGGCATCTGCCCGGAGCGGCGCCGGGCCGCGTGGTCGTCAAGTCTGTTGCCGACCGCGGTGCTTGTGTATCCTGCCCCAAGAATCATCCGTCGTCCGTATTTCGTACGCGCGCCTGGCGATCGCCGCGCCCCGTTTCGAGACAGTTGTCTTCGGATCGGGCGCCGGCCCGTTGGCGTGCCGGCCCAGCGTTGCCGCGCGAACGGGCCCGCCGTGGTACGGACAGGACGGAGACCATCACTGTCGCCCGCGCCTTGGAGAATCACTATGCCTGAGTCCGTCTTGTCCACCGAATTTCTGGGTGGCGGTGCCGAGTCACTCAAGCTTCCGCCGCATTCCGTGCCGGCGGAGCAGTCCGCCCTCGGCGGTCTGATGCTCGACAACGAAGCCTGGGACCAGATCGCCGACCGGGTCGGCGAGAATGATTTCTACCGCCGCGACCACCGTCTCATTTTCGCCGCCATCCGCGATCTGGCCGAGCATGGCAAGCCCTTCGACGTGGTAACGCTGGCCGAGCAGCTGGAGAAGACCCGCCAGCTCAATGACGCCGGTGGACTCGCCTATCTGGGCGCGCTGGCCAAAGAGACGCCGAGCGCCGCCAACATCCGTGCCTACGCGGACATCGTGCGCGAACACTCGGTGCTGCGGCAGATGGTGCGGGTGGGCACCGATATCGCCAACGCGGCCTACTTCCCCGACGGCCGCGAGTCGGCCGAGTTGCTGGATTTCGCCGAGCAGCAGGTGTTTCAGATCGCCGAACAGGGCAGCCGCGGCCGGCGCGGCTTCACGCGCATCAAGGACCTGCTCACCCAGGCCGTCGACCGTATCGATCACCTGTTCCAGCTCGACAATCCCATCACCGGGGTGCCGACGGGCTTCAGCGATTTCGACGAGATGACGGCGGGGCTGCAACCCTCGGACCTGGTCATCATCGCCGGCCGCCCGTCGATGGGCAAGACGACCTTCGCCATGAATATCGCCGAACACGCGGCTATCAAACACAAGGTGTCGACCGCGGTGTTCAGTATGGAGATGCCCGGTGAACAGCTGGCGATGCGCATGATGAGTTCGCTCGGGCGCATCGACCAGCACAAGGTGCGTACCGGTAAGCTCGAAGATGATGATTGGCCGCGCCTGACGTCAGCGGTGAGCATCCTCGCCGAGGCACCGCTGTTCATCGACGACACGCCGGCGCTGTCGCCGATCGATCTGCGCGCACGCGCGCGCCGCCTCAAGCGCGAGCATGACCTCGGTTTGATCGTGATCGACTACCTGCAGCTGATGCAGGTGGCCGGTTCGCGGGAGAACCGCGCGACCGAGATTTCCGAGATCTCCCGCTCGCTGAAGGCCCTCGCCAAGGAACTGAAGGTGCCGGTGGTCGCGCTGTCGCAGCTCAACCGTTCCTTGGAGCAGCGACCGAACAAACGACCGGTGATGTCGGATCTGCGTGAATCGGGCGCCATCGAACAGGATGCGGACATGATCGTGTTCATCTACCGCGATGAGGTCTACAACGAGGACAGCCCGGACAAGGGTACGGCCGAGATCATCATCGGCAAGCAGCGTAACGGTCCCATTGGCATGAAGCGCCTGACCTTCTTCGGCCGCTACACACGCTTCGAGAACTTCAGCGGCGACAGCTACGATAACAGCGACTTCGGATGACACGCCCTCTACGTGCCCGCATCGATCTCGCGGCACTCCGACACAATCTACAGCGCGCCCGGCAGGCCGCCCCTGCCAGCCGCATCATGGCTGTCGTCAAGGCGAATGCCTATGGCCACGGCATGCCGCGTATCGCCCAGGCGCTGGCTGCCGACGGTTTCGCTGTCGCCTCCCTGGAGGAGGCGCTCGGCCTGCGCGAGGCGGGCATCCGTCAATCCATCACCTTGCTGGAAGGCTTCTTCGACAGCGACGAACTCGTGGCGCTGAGCCGCTATCGCCTGCAGCCGGTAGTACATTGTGACGAGCAGCTGTGGCAATTGGAGGCGGCGTCCCTGTCACAGCCGATCTCCGTGTGGATGAAAATCGACACGGGCATGCACCGGCTTGGGTTCGCGCCCGAACGGGCCGCGGAGATCCATCAGCGGCTGCACGTCTGTCCGAATGTGGAGCACATCGGTCTGTTCTCACACCTGGGGTATACCGACGATCGGCGCAGCGCGCAGACCCAGCGGCAGTGCGAATTGTTCCTGTCGGCCAGCCACGGGCTGCCCGGTGAACGCTCGCTCGCCAACTCCGGTGGGCTGCTCGCCTGGCCCGAGACCCAGCTGGAGTGGGTGCGCCCGGGGTTGATGCTCTACGGCATCTCGCCCTTCGCCGGCGACACCGGGCCGGAGCAGGGGTTGTGCCCGGTAATGACGCTGGAGTCGCGCCTGATCGCGGTGAACCAGTACCCGCGGGGTGCGGCGATCGGTTACAGCGGCGCCTGGGTGTGTCCTGAGGACATGCTCATCGGCGTGGCTGCCGTCGGCTACGGTGACGGCTATCCACGCCATGCACTCACCGGCACGCCGGTGCTCGTCAACGGGCGGCGTGCCCAGATCGTCGGGTGCGTCTCCATGGACATGATCAGTATCGACCTGCGTGGCCAGCCCGACGTGCACGTGGGTGCCCCGGTCACCCTGTGGGGACGGGGACTGCCGGTGGAGGAGATCGCGCGCTGTGCAGGTACCATCGCCTATGAGCTCGTGTGCGCGGTGGCCTCGCGGGTGCCCGTGGTCATCGAGGAAGGCGTTGCCGCCGAGCCGCTGACGGGTTGATCGCCGCCTGAAAATCTGTGTGAGGGCCGTAGCACATGGCCAAAGCCAAGACCGTCTACAGCTGCAGCGACTGCGGTGCACAGTTCCCCAAGTGGGGCGGCCAGTGCGGCGATTGCGGTGCCTGGAACACCCTGGTGGAGACGGTCACCGTCGCGGCGGTTGCCGGCAGTCCGCGCTTCGCCGGTTATGCCGGCGAGGCACTCGCCGCCGTGCACGCGCTCGCGGACATCGCCCCCGGTGCCGAGGCGCGCACGCCGACCGGACTCGCCGAACTCGATCGCGTCCTTGGCGGCGGCCTGGTTGCCGGTTCGGTCGTGCTGTTGGGCGGCGATCCCGGTATCGGTAAATCCACCATCCTGCTGCAGGCGCTGGACAGTCTGGGCGAGCGCGTGGCGGCGCTCTATGTCACCGGCGAAGAATCACCCGAGCAGGTGGCCCTGCGGGCACGGCGGCTCGGCCTGGCGGGTGGCACGACCCGCCTGGTGGCGGAGACCGACGTCGAGCGCATCCTGGAGCTGGCGCGCGGCGAGCGTCCGCAGGTGATGGTCATCGACTCCATTCAGACGCTGTACACCGGTCAGCTGCAGTCGGCACCCGGCTCGGTGGCGCAGGTGCGCGAGAGCGCCGCGCAGCTGGTGCGTTTCGCCAAGCGCACCGGTACAGCGCTGTTCCTGGTCGGGCACGTCACCAAGGAAGGTACGCTGGCAGGGCCGCGCGTGCTCGAACACATGGTCGATACGGTACTGTATTTCGAGGGTGATCCCGGCGGCCGTTATCGGGTGGTGCGCGCCGTCAAGAACCGTTTCGGTGCGGTCAACGAGTTGGGCGTGTTCGCCATGACCGACAAGGGGTTGCGCGAGGTGAGCAATCCATCGGCGATCTTCCTGTCGCGCCACGAGGAGGCCGTGTCCGGCAGCGTGGTGATGATCACGCGCGAGGGTACGCGGCCGCTGCTGGTGGAGGTGCAGGCACTGGTGGCCGAGAGTCAGTTATCAAATCCGCGGCGTGTGACGCTGGGTCTGGAGCAGAACCGCCTGGCCATGCTGCTGGCGGTGCTGCATCGCCACGGCGGCATCGCACTGCTGGATCAGGACGTCTTCGCCAATGTCGTCGGTGGTGTCCGGGTCGGAGAGACGGCGGCCGATCTCGCAGTCGTGCTCGCCGTACTATCGAGCTTCCGTGACCGGCCGCTGCCCACCGACCTGGTGGCGTTTGGCGAGATCGGTCTGGCCGGCGAGATCCGGCCTGTGCCCAACGGTCAGGAACGCCTGCGCGAGGCCGCGAAGCATGGCTTCAAGCGTGCCATCGTACCCGCGGCAAACGTGCCCAAGGGTGGCATTCCGGGTATGGAGGTCGTCGGGGTGAAGCGCCTCGTAGAGGCGCTGGGACAAGTCTGAGCGCGCCGCGTACGCCGCGCCGGTGTGCCGTCATGCGTCAACCCAGGACCAGCAGCTCGCGTTCCAGCAGCGCGGCATCGCCGAGATTCAGTTCGACCAGACGGCGCAGATGGGTGATGCTGTCCAGATCGATATCGGTGCAGGACAACCCCACCTGTTCCGCCTCGATATGGGCCACTTTGACGTCCATGTTGATCTGCGCATCCTCGCCCAATACCAGTACGAGGGTACAATCCTCACCCACCGTCCCATCCCAGGCTTCGGGCCGTCCTATCAGGGCCCCCTTGAGGGAGAGATCGACGACGGTACAGGACCATTGCCGGTCGTCGCGCGCGAGGACCGCAGCGGCGTCAAAGGCGATGCGCGTAAAGCGGCGCTGGCCTGCCAGCGCAGTGATCCCATCCGTTGGGGTGGCTGTGCCGTCGGCAGATACTCCGTCGAGATAGAAATGCAGCTCCAGCTTTCCGATACGCACACAATCGCCCGCATTGAGTCTGGGGCTGCTGGCCCCGATGGATGCATCGTTTACCCGCGGCGGAGTGTCACCTTCCAGGTGAGAGATGTAATAACCATCCTCGCGCCGGACGATCATGGCTGAATTCTTGCCGGTCTTGCCCAGGCGCGTCATGGCACGGTCAAGGCGGATGGTGCGGCCCAGGTGGGAGCCACTCATGATCTGCAGCCAGCCGGTAATCGGGTGGGCCGGCACTGCGGCCGGGCTGAACTGCATACCTTCGCTGGCAGGCTCGCTGCTGAAGCTGAGGGTGTGCTTACCCACCTGGATGAGATCGCCGTCGCGAAGTGCCGTCGGTTCGGTGGTCGGTTTTTGATTGACGAGCACGAGCGCCTGCGACTGAAGGCTTTCGATGTGGTAGGCACCGTTGTCCTCGAAGATCCGTGCATGCCGCGGCTGGATGGCGAGGCTGTCGATGTGGATGCCGCAGTCGGTATCGCGACCGACCAGCAGTTCTGCCGCGGTGATGGGGAACAGTCTCAGTTTCTTGTCTTTGAAGGACAGTGTCAGTTTGGCCATGGTCCTATCCGGCGGAGATCCGCGCCTGCTGGTTGATCCCATTGCGTGTGAAGCGTCCACTCCTGCCGTTCCACACTCGTTGCGGGGGCTGCCCCGCGTGCACTGCCAGGGCGGCTCTCCGCCACTCCCAGGGGTAGCGGCCGGGTCGGTCAATTTTTAATGCCTTCATCCGTTTGCCGGTAAGTTCGTGCCAAGCTGCGGACTGCATCTCACGGGAGGAGGCCGCTTCCGGTGACGCCAGCCAGACCCAGCGATGATTCCGCTGCAGTGGAGTTTCACGACAGCTATTTCGATACACTGATCTGCGCGTTCGGACTGACCGCCTTTAAACCGCTGGCGGCGTGGCTCTGTGCGCCGCTGTGGCAGTCCGGCACTGGAACCGACGCAGGATTTTCCCTGGCAGCGGTTGAGCACAGAAGGGTGGGTGGATGCGCTGCGGGCAACCGCCGGCGTCCTTCCCGCCGAGACCGGAATCGAACAGTTCGGTTATCACCTGCAATCGCCCAACGACTGGTGGGAGGTTGTCTGGTATCGGTCGCTGGCCGATTACGGGTGACGGTCTGTGGATGGAGGTGCCGGTGTGGTTCACCACCGCGTGCGTACCGGAGTGACCCGGGCCCCGCAGGCGCTCATACCGCCGGCCGCGGCCGGCGGAGCTGGGGGTGCAGGACGACGATCTTGACCGCATTGTCCTTGGTCTGCACGATGTCGATCGGATAACCGGCGATCAACAGGCTGGTGCCGGCCTCGGGGATATCCTGCATGTATTCGAGGATCAGTCCGTTGAGGGTCTTCGGCCCGGTGGTGGGCAGCTCGGTAAGCAGCGCACGATTGATGTCGCGTACGCTGGTGGTGGCATCAATCAGATAACTGCCGTCGTCCTGAGGCGTGATGTCGCTGTTGAGCGCCGCAGGATCGGTGGTGAACTCGCCGACGATCTCTTCGAGGATGTCTTCGAGGGTGACCAGGCCCATGATCTCTCCATATTCGTCGACCACCAGCCCAGAGCGGCGGCCTTCGTGCTGAAAGTTCAGCAGCTGCCGGTTCAGCGATGTGCCTTCGGGGATGAAGTAGGGCTCGCGCGCGGCCTGGCGCAGTTCCTCGTGGGTGAGCGTCCCGCGTTGCAGGAGCGGCAGCGCGTTGCGTACATGCAGTATGCCGACGATGTCGTCGACCGATTCCTCGTAGACGGGGAGGCGTGTGTATTGTGTATGGGTGAGGATATCGGTGATCTCGCTGATGTCATCACCCAGGTCGATACCGACGACTTCGTTGCGGGGGATCATGATGTCCTCAACCGTGGCCTTCTCCAGGTCGAGCAGATTCAGCAGCATCTTCTGGTGGCGCTTGGGAATCATGGCGCCGGCCTCCAGGACCACCGTGCGCAGTTCCTCCCGGCTCAGGGATTGTGCACTGGCCTGTTCGGCCGACACGCGAAACAGCCGCAACAGACCGTTACCAAGCTGATTGATGACCCACACGAGGGGGTAGAGCAGTTTCAGCAGGGGGGTGTAGATGAAGGCGGCTGGAAAGGCGATGCGCTCCGGGTGCAGCGCGGCCAGTGTCTTGGGAGCGACCTCGGAGAAGATCAGGATCACCAGGGTGAGGATGCCGGTGGCGATGGCGATGCCGGCCTCACCGAACAGGCGCAGACCGATCACCGTAGCGACCGCCGATGCGAGGATGTTCACGAAGTTGTTACCGAGCAGGATCAGCCCGATCAGCCGGTCCGGTCGCTCCAGCAGGCGCTGGGCACGAACCGCGCCCCGATGCCTGGCCTTTGCGAGGTGTCGCAGACGGTAGCGGTTGAGGGTCATCAGACCCGTCTCCGAGCCGGAGAAAAAGGCCGAAAGAACGAGCAGGAATATCAGGGCGCCGAACAGCGCGCCAAGGGGGATCGCATCCAACGTCGAGGGTGCCTCCAGGCGACGGGAGAGTCCGGCATTTTAGGTCATGGTGTGCCGTTTGTCAGGGATTAGCGGCCAAGTAGCAACTCGAGCACCAGCTTGGTGCCAAAATAGGCCAGCATCAGGAACAGGAAGCCGCCCAGCGTCCAGTGGGTGACGGTACGGCCCCGCCAGCCGAAGCGCCAGCGACCCCACAGCAGCACGGCGAATACGCCCCAGGCCACCATGGACAGCAGGGTCTTGTGCACCAGATGCTGGGCGAAGATATCTTCCAGGAAGAAGAACCCCGTCAACAACGCGGCGCTCAGCAGGACGAAGCCGGAAACGATGAGCTGGATCAGCAGCGCTT
This sequence comes from Gammaproteobacteria bacterium, assembly GCA_019911805.1. NCBI lineage: Bacteria > Pseudomonadati > Pseudomonadota > Gammaproteobacteria > Gammaproteobacteria bacterium. The sequence goes on along the minus strand of JAIOJV010000117.1, from coordinate 38,907 downwards.
CCATGACCTGCAGCGGCGGTAGCAGGCGTATCAGGCCACCCGGATGTCGGTTGCGTAACTGACGGTCCTGAAAGGCCAGGGCCAGGGCCTGTAACGCGGCGATGACCAGCAGACTGTAGGCCAGCACGGACAGCAGGATATGCAGATCCAGTTGCCAGCCCGACTGTTCGCCGAGCTCATGGCGCGAGGGGAAGGCGAACATCAGCACGATGGTGAGCGCAGCCATGGGTAGCAGCAGGATGCCGAGATTCTCCAGCGGGCGCTTCAGCGATGACAGCAGCAGCAGGAGTGCGGTGATCCAGCCGATCAGCGAGGCCGCCTTGAAAAAGCCGAGGTCCAGGCCGGTTGCCGTCAGCAGCAGGGGATAGAGCGCCGCGCCATGCAGGGCGGTGGCCGCCAGGGCCAGTAACAGGATCCCGCCCCTGGCCCAGCCGGGAAACGTATCCTGTCGCACCAGCCGCACCACCAGCAGCAGGCTGCTGATCAGGTAAAGGGCAATCGCCAGGGTGCCGATGAGTTGCGTGTGCATGTTCCTCCCGCGGCGCAGGTGTTCTAATATCACCGGAAATCCCCGGGCATGATGGCATATCTGTATTCCTCATAGAAGCGCCGCCGGAACGCGCGGGCGAGGATGCGAGGAAAAGGGTCACACGCGGTCCCGGCAGTGGCCCGACGTTTGAAGGAATTGTGAACAGGGCGACGGATGCGTCCGGAGGAAGGGCCCAGCCTGCCTGGTGTGCCCGCGGGGAATTCACACAGGTGCTGGAACGCTGGATGATGCGTATAAGGATACTGGGTTGTAGTGGTGGGATAGGTGTTGGATTGCGGACCACCAGCCTGCTGGTGGACGACGACATTCTGATCGATGCGGGTACCGGGCTCGGTGACCTGACGCTCGAGGAGATGGCCCGCATTCGACACATCTTCATTACCCATTCGCACCTCGATCACATCGCCGGTCTGCCGCTCATGACGGACTCGATCTTTGGTGAGATCGAGCAGCCTATTACCCTGCACGCGGCCGCAGAGACGCTGGCTGCCCTGCGTGAACACGTCTTCAACTGGATCGTCTGGCCAGATTTTACGCAGTTGCCGACGCCGCAGGGCGGCGTGTTGCGGTATAGCGTCATGGCGCATGGCGAGGTCCGCGAGATCGCCGGTCGGCGCATCCGCATGATCCCTGTGAACCACGTGGTGCCGGGCGTTGGCTACGGTATCGAGAGCGCTGGGCGGGTGGCGGTGTTCAGTGGCGACACCACTACCAATGACACCCTGTGGGCGGCCCTCAACGACTATCCTGGTGTCGACGCGCTGATCGTCGAGTGTGCCTTCCCGAACCAGGAGCTGGAGTTATGCCGGCGGGCATACCATTACTGCCCGGAGCTCCTGGCCGCCGATCTACGCAAGCTGCGCCATCGCCCCCGGTTGTATCTCACGCACCTCAAGCCCGGCGCGGAGGCACGGATCGAAGGGGAATGCCGGGATCTCATCAAGGGATTCGAGCTGCGCCGCCTGTTCGGGGGTGACCTGATCCAGCTATAATGCGGCGACGAACCCGCCGCCCCGATCCGGGCGCGCGGGCTACTGCTCCATTTAGTCGCCGTGGTCCCATCGATGTTCGAGACACTTACAGAACGCCTCACCCAGACCCTCAAGCGCCTGCGCGGCCAGGGCCGTCTCAGTGAAGAGAATATCCGGGAGACCCTGCGCGAGGTGCGCATGGCCCTGCTGGAGGCCGACGTTGCGCTGCCGGTGGTCAAGACCCTCATCGAGCGGGTCCGCGAGCGGGCGGTCGGCCAGGAGGTGCTGCAGAGCCTGACACCCGGCCAGGCGCTGGTGAAGATCGTCCACGCCGAACTCATCGCCGTGATGGGCGAGGCCAATGACGAACTGAATCTGCGCGTACAGCCGCCGGCGGTGGTGCTGATGGCGGGCCTGCAGGGCTCCGGCAAGACGACCAGCACCGCCAAGCTGGCGCGCTGGCTGAAGGAGCGCCGCAAAAAATCCGTCCTGGTGGCGAGCTGCGACATCTACCGTCCCGCCGCGATCGAGCAACTCCGTACCCTCGCCCGCGAGGTCGGTGCGGAGTTCTTTCCCAGCACCCCTGAGCAGGACCCCGTCGAGATCGCGCGCAACGCAGTCGAGCAGGCCCGCCGACAGGTGCTTGATGTGGTGATCATCGATACCGCCGGCCGCCTGCATATCGACGGCGAGATGATGGCCGAGATCCAGCGCATCCATGCGGCGCTGAATCCCGTCGAGACGCTGTTCGTCGTCGATAGTATGACTGGCCAGGACGCGGCCAATACCGCCAAGGCATTCGATGCGGCGCTGCCGCTGACCGGTGTGGTACTGACCAAGACCGATGGCGATGCACGCGGTGGCGCGGCGTTGTCCATCCGTTCCATCACTGGCAAGCCGATCAAGTTTCTCGGTGTCGGTGAGAAGACCACGGCGCTCGAACCCTTTCACCCGGACCGCGTGGCGTCCCGCATCCTCGGTATGGGCGACGTGCTCAGTCTGGTCGAGGAGGCCGAACGCAAGGTCGATCACGCCAAGGTCGAGAAGCTGGCGGGCAAGCTCAAGACGGGCAAACGCTTCGATCTGGAGGATTTCCGCGATCAATTGCAACAGATGATGAGTATGGGCGGCCTGAGTGGACTGCTGGACAAATTGCCCGGGGGCGGTGATATCCCCAAGGGGGTCCGTAGTCAGGTCAATGATCACGAACTGGTACGTATGCTCGCCGTCATCGATTCCATGACCCGCCAGGAGCGGCACCATCCCGACGTGATCAAGGGTTCACGGCGGCGGCGCATCGCTCTGGGATCGGGCACTGAAGTCCAGGACGTGAACCGGCTGTTGAAGCAATTCATCCAGATGCAGAAGATGATGAAGCGCATGTCCAAGGGCGGCATGACAAAGATGCTGCGGGGGATGAAGGGGCGGATGCCGTTCCCGATGCCCTGAGCCGGTCAGCCGCCGACGGTGACCCGGGAGGGACGCCCGCGCAAATAAAAACGGCGGTCCCCTCGCGGTGCCGCCGTTGAGTAGATTCAGGCTTTCAGACCGTTATTGCTTTTAGACTCAGTCGTTGACCCTTGTTGTTATATGTGGCCCGTTGTACTTGTTTGGTTTCGGGCGACTCCTCCGATCCCACGCTTCTTGTTGTCCGCGCCTTGCCCTGGCACTTTGTGCGCTACTAGAGCAAGCGCTGTGCCAGGAAATATTTTACCCATATTTTACATGCAGTTACTCTATAACACCTTCAGCTGATGCCTCCGGGGTGGAAACAATCTGTAACGGATTTCGACACTCTCCACTCAGCATGGGCGCGGGGCAGAGGCGCAGATATCATTAGGTAACAAGAACATATTCGAATATTATCCAGCCCGGACTGGATCTGCCCTATCCGTAAGAAATGCCGACAGATGTCGGTATGCACATCACCTTTGCGGTATTCATGGTCCGGTCGGGTGGCGGGCGACGCCCCGTTGACCAGCGGGCGTGGCGGGGCGCCTCTGCCACGGCGTCCCGGCGATTGGTGTTTAACTGCTTCACTTTTGCCCGGATTCCCGTAAAATGCGCCGTTTACGTAGTACTCGATGGCCGCCAGCAAGCAAGGCGGCTTTTTTGGCGGCAGGTGGAGGACAGTTTCAACATGGTAACCATTCGATTGGCACGCGGCGGTGCGAAGCGGCGGCCCTTTTATCACATCGTCGTGACGGACAGCCGCAACCGGCGCGATGGCCGGTACATCGAGCGCATTGGTTTTTTCAACCCGATCGCCAAGGGTGGAGAGGCGCGTCTGCAGATCGACTTCGGGCGCATTGATCACTGGTTGGCACAGGGCGCACAGGCCTCCGAGCGCGTGGCGGGCCTGGTCAAGCAGGAGCGCCGGCAGCACGCTTGATCGCCATGGTTGGTGAGATGCCTGACACCGACCGTCTGGTGATCATCGGGCGGATCAGCAGCCTGTACGGTGTGCGCGGGTGGCTGAAAGTGTATTCCTACACCAAGCCTCGCAGACGCATCCTCGACTACGGTCCCTGGTTGGTGCCGGGCGCGGGCGGGCTGGCGGTCGAGGTCGAGGACGGTCGGGAACACGGCAAAGGCATCGCCGTCAAGCTCAAGGGCTATGACGATCGTGACGCGGCGGCACGACTCCTGGGCAAGGATATCGCGGTACGACGGACACGGCTGGATGCGCTGGCACCCGGTGAGTATTACTGGGCCGACCTCGAAGGCCTGCGGGTCGTGACCCGCGACGGCCGGGACCTGGGACGGATCGATCACCTGCTCGAGACGGGCGCCAACGACGTCGTGGTGGTGCGCGGCGACCGCGAGCGGCTGATCCCCTTTGTGCAGGGGCAGGTGATCCGGCGGATCGATCTCGAGGCCGGACTGATGGAGGTCGATTGGGATCCGGATTTCTAGCCCCGCGCGGCCCGCTGGGTTTGGCGCAAATGGGTGGCGGCTGCGATCCGAACGGGCGCAGAAATGCGGATTGATGTCGTCACGCTCTTTCCGGAGATGGTGCGGACGGTAGCGGAGTACGGCGTAACGGGGCGCGCAGTGCAGCGCGGATTGCTGCGGATCGAGACCTGGAACCCACGCGACTACACCCATGATCGGCACCGGACGGTTGACGATCGTCCCTACGGCGGCGGTCCCGGGATGGTGATGCGTTATGAGCCGCTCCGTGATGTGATCCGGGCGGTTCGCCGGGAAGTACCAGGACACTGCGTCGCCTATCTGTCGCCGCAGGGCCGGCGTCTGGATCAGACGCGGCTGCGCGCATTGGCGACGATGCCTGGTTTCGTGCTGGTGGCGGGGCGTTACGAGGGCATAGACGAACGGTTGCTGGTCAGCGAGATCGATGAAGAGTGGTCGATTGGCGACTATGTGCTGAGTGGCGGTGAACTCGGCGCCATGGTGGTGATCGATGCGGTGGCGCGTCTGCAGCCGGGTGCGCTGGGGGACGAGGATTCTGCGGAACAGGATTCCTTTTCCACTGGACTGCTCGACTGTCCGCATTACACGCGACCGGAGTCGGTCGACGGCATGACGGTCCCGGCCGTGTTGCTGGGTGGCAACCATGCCGACATCGAGCGCTGGCGGCTCAAGCAGGCATTGGGGCGGACCTGGCGGCGGCGGCCGGATCTGCTGGAGTGGGTGGAACTGAGTCAGCAACAACGGGCGCTCCTGGAGGAATTCATCCAGGAGCAAGACGATAATCGGCAAGACGATTGATACGGGCGAAGTTGAGGTCAAGGCTATGAGCAACATTATCGAAGAACTGGAAAAGGAACAAATGGGCCGTACTGTGCCGGCGTTCGCTCCGGGCGACACCGTGATCGTCAGCGTCAAGGTGAAGGAAGGTACCCGGGAACGCACGCAGGCCTTCGAGGGTGTCGTCATCGCCAAGCGCAACCGTGGTCTGAACTCGGCCTTCACGGTCCGCAAGATCTCGCACGGCGAAGGCGTGGAGCGCGTGTTCCAGACCTACAGCCCCGCCATCGACAGCATCCAGGTCAAGCGCCGCGGCGACGTGCGTCGTGCCAAGCTCTACTATCTGCGCGACCGTCAGGGTAAGTCTGCGCGCATCAAGGAAAAGATCTGACCTCGCCGGTGGCGATCTGACGATACCGTCGAGCCTCGGGTGAGTGCGGTTATACTGGGCGTCATGGTGAGCATGACGCCCATTTTTTTCCTGGAGAACGACAGGTCAAGGTGGCCTTGCCGACGGTCGGCCGGTCTACCCGGGTGCCCGCTGAGTCGTACCCCGGCGACTGCGCAACGGTCCCCATCCGGCCGCCCTCGGAAGGCCTCCGGCCCGGCCGGGGCGCTGGGGGCATGACCCCGTACCAGGCCATACTCGCCACCCCGCTCGGGCCGATCGGCGTGCAGATGGACGCGGCCGGCCGGCTCGTCACCCTCGACTACCTGCCGTCGCGCACCAGGCTCATCGAGCCAGTCACGCCCGCCGCCGGCCGCGTCGTGCGTGCGCTGGAGGCCTATTTCACCGCGCCCCGCCACCGCTTCGATGTACCACTGGCACCCCTGGGCACAGCCCACCAGCAGCGCGTATGGGCGGCGCTGCGTGAGATCCCGTCCGGTCAGTCGCGGACCTACGGGGAATTGGCCGACGTCGTCGGCTCGGCATCCCGTGCCGTGGGCCAGGCCTGCCGCCGTAACCCGATTCCGATCATCATTCCCTGTCACCGAGTAGTGGCCCGGGGCGGCATCGGTGGCTACAGCGGCGCCACGGCGGGCCCGGAACTCGCCATCAAGCGATGGCTGCTCGCCCATGAGGGTGGCTTGCCAGGGGGTTGATTCCCCCGTACGCCGCCCCTATCCCCGTAATGGCAGCTGCGGATCTGCCGGTTCCGTCAACATAGCTTCTGGAGAGGTTCTGCAATGTCTGTGGAGACCCATAAAGAGACACTGGAATTCCAGGCCGAGGTTCGGCAGTTGCTGAATCTCATGATCCATTCCCTGTATTCCAACAAAGAGATTTTCCTGCGCGAGCTGATATCCAACGCCTCCGATGCATGCGACAAACTGCGCTTCGAGGCGTTGTCCGACGACGCGCTCTACGCGGGTGACAGCGATCTCCGTATCCGTGTCGAGGTCGACCGCGAGCGGCGTACGATCACCGTCAGTGACAACGGTATCGGCATGAGCCGCGCAGAGGTGGTCGATAACATCGGCACCATCGCCAAGTCGGGCACGCGGCAATTCTTCGAATCCCTGACCGGCGATCAGGCCAAGGACGCGCGCCTCATCGGCCAGTTCGGCGTCGGCTTCTATTCGGCCTTCATCGTTGCCGACAAGGTGACCGTGATAACACGGCGCGCGGGCCTGGGCCACGAACACGGTGTGTGCTGGGAGTCGGATGGGCAGGGCAGCTATTCACTGGAGAATATCGACAAGCCGGGGCGGGGGACACAGGTGACCCTGCATCTGCGTGAGGGCGAGGACGAGTTCCTGGACGCCCATCGACTCCGCGGAATCATCCATAAATATTCCGACCATATCTCGCTGCCGATCGAGATGCCGGTGGCGGGCGACGATAAGCCGGGTGAATTCGAGACCGTCAACAGCGCCTCCGCCCTGTGGGCACGCCCCAGGAAAGACATCGAGGAAGCGGAATACCAGGAGTTCTACAAGCATGTCGCCCATGATTTCGAGGTGCCGCTTGCCTGGACCCACAACCGTGTCGAGGGCAATCAGGCGTATACAGCGCTGCTGTACATACCGCGGCGTGCCCCCTTCGATCTCTGGGAGCATGATCGCCGTCACGGCATCAAACTGTATGTGCGGCGTGTCTTCATTATGGACGATGCCGAGCATCTGATGCCGCAGTACCTGCGCTTCGTGCGTGGGGTGATTGATTCCGACGACCTGCCGTTGAACGTGTCACGCGAGATCCTGCAACACAATAAGCTGATCGATACGATGCGTGCGGCCTCCGTCAAGAAGGTACTCGGACTGCTGGAGGGTATCGCGACCAACGAGCCGGAGAAGTATGCGGGATTCTGGAAGGAATTCGGTCGCGTGCTCAAGGAGGGGCCGGGCGAGGATTATGGCAATCGTGAGCGTATCGCCAAGCTGCTGCGTTTTAGCTCTACCGGTACGGATGACCCCGAGCAGACGGTATCGCTCGGCGATTATGTCGCGCGTATGCCCGAGGGTCAGGAGAAGATCTACTATATAACCGCCGACAGTTTTGCGGCGGCACGCAAGAGCCCACACCTGGAGATGTTCCGGGCGAAGAATATCGAGGTGTTGCTGCTGTGGGATCGGGTCGACGAGTGGCTGATGTCGCACCTGACCGAGTTCGAAGGCAAGCCGCTGGTGTCCGTGGCCAAGGGTGATCTGGAGCTGAAGGATCTGGGCGATACGGCGGCGGAGCAGGCAGCAGAGGAGGCGGAGAGCACGCTGAAGCCGCTGCTGGAACGCATGCGGACGGTGCTCGGCGACAAGGTCCAGGGGGTGCGGGTCAGCCAGCGGCTGACGGATTCACCTGCCTGTCTGGTCCTGGGGGAGCGCGACATGGCGATACACTTGCAACACGTCCTGCGGCAGGCTGGACACGACGTGCCTGTTTCCAAGCCGACCCTGGAAATCAATGCCGGGCATGCCCTGGTGCGGCGGCTGGAGGAGGTGCAGGATGAGACACAATTCTCCGACTGGAGCCATGTCCTGTTCGATCAGGCACTGTTGGCGGAAGGCGGCCAGTTGGACGATCCGGCGGGGTTCGTGAGTCGGCTCAACGGGCTGTTGCTGAAAATGACTGCCGGTGGCTGACGTGGCCGGGCGGTGATGATATGTCTACCTTGAGGTCGGCCTGATGCCGGAAGCCGTCGAAGACATCCGGGTCCGCATCGATAAATGGCTGTGGGCGGCGCGCTTTTTCAAGACACGTGTGCAAGCCACCGAGGCGGTAGTGGGCGGCAAGGTGCACGTCAACGGTGATCGCGTGAAGCCTTCGCGGCAGCTCCACTGTGGTGATGAGCTGCGCATCCAGAAGGGTGATGTACAGTTCGTCGTCGAGGTGCGTGAATTATCGGCCCAGCGCGGGCCGGCGGCGCGGGCACAGTTGCTGTACGCCGAGCGGGACGCAAGTATCGCCGCACGGGAGGGTCAGCGTGAGGCGCGGCGCCTGCAGTCCGCAGGGGCGCCGAAAGTGGATGGTCGCCCGGACAAACGCGCCCGCAGACAGTGGGGGCGATTACACGGCCGATGAGCGGCCGGGGCGATGCTTCCTCAGGCCTGGGCGCGTTGTGGGACCTGCAGGGCATGCAGCAGGAGTGCGCGTAAGGCGGTAACAACGCTCGGCCCGCCCTGTCCTTCGACACGAATGTCGTGGCCATCGCCGCACAGTGTGTAGCGGGCGCGCACAACGATGGGTGTTTCGGGGCAGCGCGCGGCGATACAATGCAGCATGGCCTCGCCGTCGATATCTTCGAGTGCCGGGCTCAGCAGTGCCAGATCAAAGCAGGGGTCGTCGAGGGCACGGTCCAGCTCGTGCGCGTGGCGGGCCTGGACCAGGTCTACGGAGCTGCGCAACGCCGCCTTTACCAGGCCGGCGCTGAAGCGGTCGGCCTCGATGTGGAGGATGCGGGGCCGGAAGCCACGCAGCCGCTGGCAGGCGGTCTTGACGGCGAAGATGGTGCGTGCCTGATCAGCCGCTTTGCGTACCCAGTCGGGTTCCGGGTGGGGAGCCCCCTCCCTCAATTCCAAGTCTACATCCGGATGCCGTGCCAACCGTGGCTCGCGACGTGATTCAGCGTGCACCGATATGACCAGGATAGGGAGATGCAATCCGAGCACGCGCAGTTCGCGTGTCAGTGACAAGGCATCCTGGTCAGCGAGCAGCATGTTGAGTGTCATGGCTGCATATTGCCGCGTCCCCAGCTTCTTCAGCACCTCGCGGGTCGAGCGCGCGGTATCGGCCCAGAAACCAGCCTGCTCCAGGGATTCGGATAGTCGCGTTCTGAGCCTGGGATCGTGTTCGCTGACCAGAATGCGCGGCCGGTATCCCATGGTAAGCCTCTTAATGGATGTTTATTGTCGCCACCTGCCACGCGGCTAGACTGCTATCGACTGTAAGGGCGAATTATTTAAGGAGGCTGCTGAGCAATGCGCCATTCTGGTGGATACACCCAATTCAGGTCGTTGAGTATGGCTGGATCGTCAACCCCATGGGGCGACGCCGGGGCATGGCAACCCGCGAATAGAGCAGAGGCCTCTCAACCTGGACAATGTATTGCGCGCGCCGCACTGCCTGTCGGCTCCCGGGTTATTCCCGGGAGTTGTGTGCAGGATTTCAGTGGGTTACGCCATGCAATCTGCAGCCGAACTGGGTAAGATGCGGCATCAGCCGGGTGCGGGGCCGCGCTACTGGCTGTATGAAACTCGAAGCGATTCTAAGAACCGTAGCGACCACGGGATCACACAGATACGTTCATCACCCGAAAGGTGATAAACAGCTGCTCCCGATCTGTGTGCTGCGGTGGCTGAAATGAGTATCCAGTTTTATTCGAGCCCGGCGACGCCGGTATTCAGCAGGGGTCTGCAGAGGAGAACACATGCGTCCATCGCAATTGCAGAGCGTACTGGATCGGGAATTTCTGAGTGCCCGCGAAGGACATCACACACCGGTGATGGTGTGGGGGCCGCCCGGTATCGGCAAGTCACAGTTGATCGCACAGATCGCCGGCCGGCACGATGTAGCGGTCATCGATATCCGGCTGTCACAGATGGAGCCGAGCGACTTGCGCGGTATCCCGTTCCGCGTCGGTGATTTCGTGGAGTGGGCCGTTCCGGCGATCCTGCCCGATGCGATCCGGCATGGCGAGCGTGGCATCCTGTTCCTCGATGAGCTCACCTCTGCACCCCCGAGTGTCTCGGCGGCCGCCTATCAGCTCATCCTGGATCGGCGCCTGGGCGAGTATTCCGTCCCTCAAGGTTGGGCGATCTTCGCGGCTGGCAACCGGCAGGGCGACCGTGGCGTGACCTACACCATGCCGGCGCCGCTGGCAAATCGCTTTTCGCATTTTGAACTCGAGGCCCATCTCGATGATTGGGTGGCCTGGGCCTATGCGGGCAGTATCGATGAGCGGCTCATCGCCTTCCTGCGTTTTCGGCCGGAGTTGCTGTTCGATTTCGACCCGGCCCACAATCCGGTGGCCTTTCCATCCCCCCGCTCCTGGGAATTCGCCCACCGTGCGCTGCAGAAGTTCGGTGATCGGCCGGAGTTGCTGGTGGAGACGCTGCAGGCATGCGTGGGGCCGGCGGCCGGCATCGAACTGGCGGCCTTCGTGGACAATCTGGATAAGCTTCCCGATATCGATGCCATTGTGCGTGGTGAACAGGTGCCGGTGCCGCGTGAGACGGATCTGCAGTATGCGGTCGCCTGTGCGCTGGTCGGGCGCGCGGTACGGGCACGCGCGACCGCGGACGCCAACACGGTGTTCGGCCACATCATCGATTACGCAGCGACGTTTCCGCAGCGTGAAATGGGCGTAATGTTGATCTCGGACATGCACCGCGCCATTGGGCAGGATCTGTTCGCCGTGCCGCAGTTCTCGGCGTGGGCGAAGGCAGTTGCCGATGTGATGTTGTATGACATGTGAGGAGGAGATGATGATCAAAACGTGGGTCGGAAACGGTTGAGAAGGGCGTCGTCCCCATCTGAGTCCTCATGACCTCCGACGTTGAAACCAAACTCAGCGCGGCGCGGACGCGCCTGATCCTGGATAAGCCGTTTCTGGGCGCGCTGGTGTTGCGCCTGCCCATGGTCGCCGGTGATCCGAAATGGTGCCGGACCACGGCGACCGACGCGCGCACCTTTTACTACAACGCGCAGTATATCGACAGCCTCAGCCTCGACCAGACCCAGTTCATGCTCGCCCACGAGGCGCTGCATTGCGCCCTGTCGCATTTCGCCCGCCGCCAGCATCGGTCCAAGCACCGTTGGGATATCGCCTGCGACCTGGCGATCAATCCGCTGCTGATCAAGGACGGCCTGAAGCCACCGCCCGGTGCGCTCCATATGATCGAATTCGAAGGCATGATGGCGGAGGAGATCTACCCTGCCATCGCCGATCTCGAGGACGAAACCGAGACGCTCGATGATCATCTTTACGACAGCGAAGAGGAGGGGGGGCGCGGCTCGAATCAGGACGAGAGTTCGCAACGGCAGGACGGCGAGGGGGGCGGTGCCAGCGCCGAGACCGATCCCCAACGTGGTGGCGCACCGCAGCCCCGGCCCTTGACCGAGTCCGAGCGCGAGCAACTATCGGTGCAGTGGCAGCAACGCCTGGCAGGGGCCGCGCAGCAGGCCATGCGCGCCGGAAAGCTCGGCGGTGGCTTGGCCCGACTGGTGGACCATCTGCTGCAGCCACGTCTGCCGTGGCGGATGCTGCTGGCGAAATACATGACAGCGGTCGCGCGTGATGACTATACTTACTCCCGGCCATCGCGCCGCGAAGGCCAGGCCATTCTGCCGAGTCTGCGCAGTACCCAGGTGGAGATCGTCGTGGCCCTGGACACCAGCGGCTCGATCTCACCGGACGAGATCTGCGAATTCATGTCCGAGATTGATGCGATCAAAGGACAGGTCCGCGCCCGCATCACGCTGCACGCCTGCGACGCGCGGCTCGCCGAAGATGGGCCCTGGGAGTTCGAGCCCTGGGAGGAATTCAAGCTGCCGCGGGACTTCAGTGGGGGCGGGGGTACGTGCTTCGCGCCAGTGTTCGACTGGGCCCGGGGGCGCGATCGTCAACCCGATCTGCTCGTGTACTTTACGGACGCCGAAGGTGAGTTTCCGGAACAGGAACCGGCGTATCCCGTGTTATGGCTGGTCAAGGGTAAGGCCAAGGTGCCCTGGGGCCAGCGCGTGCAATTGAACTGACCGATTGAGAACTGTGCCCGTTTTTGTGCACGCGACCGTCAAGGACTGCGCCACTGCAGCCGCTAGGTCTGTTGCAGACAGGCGCTCCCCGGGGGTGGCCGGACCCACCCTCTCCCAGGAATCAAACTGCAGTGATGCATGGTCGGCCCGGAGGGGATTCCGGGCTTGGTGGTCTCAAAGACTGGCCGGTGGCTTGGTATGTGCAGCGACCTTTGTTAGGCTAGACCCGCGGGGTTTGCAGGGATATCCGGCGTTCACCTCAGTGCGCCTGACTCGCCGGCCGTGACCACAGCAGCCAAGAGTGTGATCAGACGATGCAGCAGGCCAGTCAGCAAGCGACGCTAGCCGGTGAGATCCGCCGACGGATCGAGCAGGTATACCAGCTGCCACCGATGCCCGACATGGCGCGGCGAATTCTGCAACTACGCAGCAATCCGGACGCGTCAGTCGCCGATCTCGCTGCGATCATCGAACTCGATCCCAGTCTGGCGGCGCAAGTAGTGCGCTATGCCGCATCGCCATTCTACGCCTATCGCGGCAAGATCAATTCCATCCAGGATGCCATCACCCGGGTCCTCGGCTTCGACCTGGTGATGAACATGGCCTTGGGGTTGGCAACCGGCAGGTCATTCCATAATCCCATCGACGGTCCCCTGGGGCTGCATGCCTTCTGGCGTCACTCCGTCTACACGGCAGCGCTGGTACAGACCCTTGCCAAGCGCATACCGCCGCAGACACGGCCGCAGCCCGGCATGGTGTACCTCGCCGGGCTGCTGCATAATTTTGGCTTTCTGCTTCTCGGGCACCTGTTTCCACCTGAGTTCAAGCTACTCAACAAGCTGGTCGCGGCGCACCCGGAGTCACCGGTGACGGCCCTGGAAAAATGTGTGCTCGGGATGGGGCAGGCACAGAATATGCTGGAGATGGGCCACGCGCAGATCGGCGCATGGTTGATGTATTCATGGCATATGCCGGACGAGATCATCGTCACCCTGCGGGAACACCACAACCCCGACTACAGCGGTGAGCACGCGATATTGGCGCATCTCGTGATGATCGCAGACCATGTGCTCAAGGGCCTGGAGATCGGTGATGCGCCAGATGCCGATTTACCGCTGCGCTCTCTCGAGATCGTGGGACTCTCCGAAGACACCATCCGGGAGTTCGCGGAGCAGTTGTTCGAGAATTGCAGCTCGCTGGATATGATGGCTCGCCAGCTGGCAACCGGTTGAATCGCGCCGTATCGCCCGATCGCGGTCCACACCTCCCGTCATTCGCACGCGCCCAGTGAGCCCGGTCGGCAGCGGCGCCGGTCAGTCCAGGTGGCATTGCCCAGCACGGCGCCCGACAGATCGGCGCCGTGGAGGTCAGCCCCACTGAGATCGGCCCTGGAGAGATCGCTGTTGCGCAGGTCCGCACCCATGAGCCGCGCGCGGCTCATGCGGGCCTTGACGAGTAGTGCGTCCCGCAGATCCGCCCCTTCCAGATTCGCCGAGGTCAGCCGCGCATCGCTGAGGTTCGTACCGCGGAGGTCGGCACGCCGCAGATCGCACTGCTCCAGGTTGGCTTGTCGCAGATCTGCACCTTCCAGGACGGTCTCCACCAGTTGTGCGTCATAAAGGCTGGCCTGCAGGATGCTGGCACCGGCCAGCGAGGCCTGGCTCAGCTGCGCGCGATCGGCCCGGATTCGGTCGAGGCGCGCGCCGGACAGGTCCGCACCCTGCAGGTCCGCCCCGGTCAGAATGGCCGCCTCGATCCGCGTATTCGCGAGCCGTGCCTGTCTGAGTGTCGCGAAGCTCAGGTCCGCACCGTACAGATTGGCGTCGCGCAGATCGGCACCGTCCAGGTTTGCGCGCACGAGTGTGGCATTGGCCAGGTCCACCCCGCGCAAATCCTTGCCGGCCAGGTCACAGCGGCTCCAGTCGACGCGCGGCCGCGGCGGGTCGTCGCAGGCGGCCTGCAGGGGCGCTGTACAGACCAGCAGAAGCAATGCCAGGCCGGCTGCTACCCTTGAGGTGGAGGCGCGCGGCGGTAGACGGGCCTGAAACCTGTAGTGGTCGTGTGCCTCCGCCGTCGGTTCAGTCGGTTCACTGGGCAGAGGGTACCACTGGCTGTGGGGTGACATGGGGCCATTGTAGGGGTTGTGTCACCGCCGGGGCAAAGGCGCGGGCGGAATCCCGTGTTTCGTACTGGCGCCGTGGGGTGGATGATCGCCGACGTCTCCCGCGCAAGCAGAGAATTGTCGGAAATGTGGTGGAAATGTGTCAGCTATTTCCTACGCCGCCCCCCGGGCGATGGCCTCGATCACTCGACAGGGTAATCGGATTCGGCCCGTCATACAGCTATAACACTATGTAAATGATATTTTTTATTTGTAGAGTTCGACGTGCGTCGATGGTGGCTCATACAATACAAATCGCTGCTTGTTAAATAAATCGACATAATTTGCCCTCATCGGTCGTTTGGTTTTCGTTCAGCAAGTACGGTAACGTAGCCGCATCACCGGGATCTGTGGCGGGGTAGGGACGAGAAGAGCAACACAAACTGACGGTATCGTCCGGAGATCGCTGTGCGCCGGAGCCGGCCGGGCCGGACGAGTTGAAGAAACAACAATAACGCGGTCGGCAGTTCCGCGACGAATATCAGGCGCTTTATAAAGCCAATAATGACAAGCCACGCGGGCCCTGCCTGCGTCCTGTACACATGGATGTGTGTGTGCGGGAGATCCTTTTTTGATGGTCCGCGAGATTGAAATCGATTCCCTCGAGGCTGGGGCGGCCCGCAAGGTTTTGCGGGTGCTGGATGCCTTGCGGCAGTCACAGCCGGGATCGGTCATCTACCGGCAGGTCGAGCGCATGCTCGACGAACTGGTAACGGCCAATCGCGATGTTCAGCAAGCCTATGCCGCTGTCATCGGGACCCTGCTGGATGTCTATGCGCGGCATCTGCACGGCGGTTCACCACTGCAGGTTCAGGTCAAGCTGTTGCGGGCACGGCTGCAGCCACCACTGTCGCTCTCCGACCTGCAGGCCCTGCATCAGTACATCGAGGTCTACAGCGATCAACTTGCCTCTCTGCCAGATTTTCGCCAAGCAATTTTTGCCGAGGCGATGCAGCCCTTGCTACTGGCCTTCGGCATCGAAGGAGCTGCGCGGCAGCAGGCCATAGCGCCTGGGCCGACTCCACCGGTGAAATCGACGGCGGCAACCCTTACACAGCCGGCCGTACCGGTGGATCCGGCCGAGCCGCCGCGCGAGGTGCGCGATTGGGTCAGGCCTCAGGCCGGCGGACGGCATCCGCTCGCCGATGTGAGCAGGCAGCCCACGCTGCGCCGGGAAGAGGGCGGGTGGGGGCACGACCCGATGGGCGATGGAACGGACAGCGTCGACACTGCGACGAACCGGCACCTGAACGCCCGCCACCAGGATATACAGGAACTGCAGGCAGGTTTCGCCCAGCAGGTGTTGGATACCATCGCCCAGAACCAGGAATTCGGGGTGTTGCTGGAGGTTGTCCTGAACGAGCTGCGTCAAGCGAGTGGCATCTCGGAGCTGGGCGAGTTGCGTCGGACTCTGATCCGTGAGATTGAAAGGCTGATGTCGGGGCATCACCATCTGGCCGACAAACTCGACAGCACGCACAAGTACCTGCATGTCATCGAGTCCGACAGCCGCCAGTTGTCCGACGAACTCGCCCGGGCGCGTCTGCTCAGCCTGACCGACGAGCTCACGGGTCTGCCCAATCGGCGCGCCTTCCTGCGCCGCCTGGAAGACGAGGTGGCGCGCGTGCAGCGCTACGGCTTCCCGTTATCCGTGGCCCTGATGGATCTCGATAAATTTAAGGAAATGAACGATATTTATGGGCATGCCGGAGGCGATGAGGTACTGCGGGTGTACTCGAAGAACATCCTGTCGATCTTCCGGCACCACGATTTTGTCGCGCGCTATGGGGGTGAGGAATTCGCTGTTCTGTTGCCGAACACGGAGAGCGAAGGCGCGGCGCGTGCACTGAACAAGGTGAAGACCCGGTGTGCGGAGACGCGCTGGCCGTTCAACGGGACGATGATCCCGGTCCCCACCTTCTCGGCGGGTATTGCCCTGTACAAGCCCGGTGAGACGTCCATGGCCTTCATCGAGCGCGTTGACAAGGCCCTGTACCGCGCCAAGCGTCTGGGTCGCAACCGCATCGAGATCGACATGACCTATCAACCCGATGCCGAGGCCCGCGTCACCGCGCGGGGCGACGACCCCTCCTGATCGGGTCCCTCCGGCGAGTCTTCAGGGCCTGCCGCGGTGCATTCATCCTCCCCGGCCTTTATAATGGCCTCGATCCCCCTCCTCAGGCTACGTGGAGATTGCTGGTGGCCACCACCGAGTTGACCAAAGAGAACTTTCAGGACGTCGTTGCGGGCAACGACTTTGTGATCATAGACTTCTGGGCCCCCTGGTGCGGTCCGTGCCGGAACTTCGCACCCATCTACGAGGCCGCCTCCGAGAAGCACCCGGACATCGTCTTCGGTAAGGTGAACACCGAAGAGGAGCAGGAGCTGGCGGGCTATTTCCAGATCCGGTCCATTCCTACCCTGATGATCTTCCGCGAAAAGATCATCATCTTCTCGCAACCGGGCATGCTGCCGGCCAATGCCTTCGATGATCTGATCGCACGCGCGCAGGGGCTGGACATGGAGCACGTGCGCAAGGAAATCGCCGAGCAGGAAGACAAGGCCTGAATTTTCGCCGGCCGAGTCCGGGTCTCAGCCGAACAGCACCGCTGCCACGTTGCGGAAATGCGTGGCAAAGTGCGCCGTCATGCCCTGGCGGATGTGTTCCGGCAGCTCGTCGTAGTCACGCCGGTTGGCCTCCGGCAGGATCACCTCGAAGATGCGACTGCGCCGTGCGGCGATGATCTTTTCCCGTACCCCGCCGATGGGCAGCACCTGACCCGTCAGTGTAAGTTCGCCGGTCATTGCCACCGGTCGCCGGACACGTTCACTGCGCGCCAATGAAAGCAGCGCCGCCGCCATGGTGATGCCGGCGCTGGGTCCGTCCTTGGGCGTGGCCCCTTCGGGCACATGCAGGTGCACGAAGGATTCGTCGAAGAAGGTCGGGTCGCCGTCATACTGCTTCAGGTGGCTGGCGACATAGCTGTAGGCGAGCTCGGCGGATTCCTTCATCACCGCGCCGAGTTGGCCGGTGAGCTTGAAGCCGCGGTTCTTGGTATGTACCCGCGTTGCCTCGATGTTCAGCGTCACCCCGCCCAGCGCCGTCCAGGCAAGACCGGTGACGATGCCGACACCACTGAAGGGCTTTTCGCGGCGGAACCGCGGTTGGCCGAGGTAGTCTTCGATCTGCCGTGCGCCGACACGCAGCTTGCGGGTCTTACCGGTGACGAATTCCACGGCTGCCTTGCGGATGATGCGGTTGAGCTGTTTCTCCAGACCGCGCACACCTGACTCACGCGCGTAGCCTTCGATGACATGCCGCAGGGCGGCATCGGAGATCTGCAGCCGCCCGCGCTTGATGCCGGCACGCTCCAACAGCTTGGGCCACAGATGGTTGCGGGCGATCTGCAACTTCTCACTGGTGATGTAGCCCGACAGCCGGATGACCTCCATGCGATCGAGCAGTGGCGCGGGGATGGTGTCCAGCTGGTTCGCGGTGCAGATGAACAACACCTTGGACAGATCGAAGCGTACGTCCAGATAGTGATCCAGAAACTCTGTGTTCTGCTCCGGATCGAGCACCTCCAGCAGTGCGGAGGCGGGGTCGCCGTGGTAGGACGCACCGACCTTGTCGATCTCGTCGAGCATGACCACCGGATTGGCGACGCCGGCTTCCTTGATGGCCTGGATGAACTTGCCCGGCATCGCCCCGATGTAGGTGCGCCGATGGCCCTTGATCTCGGCCTCGTCGCGCATGCCACCCACGCTGAAACGGTAGAACTGGCGTCCCAGCGTATTCGCGATCGAGCGGCCCACCGAGGTCTTGCCGACGCCCGGTGGCCCGACCAGCAACAGGATCGAGCCGGCGACCTCGCCTTTCAGGCTGCCGACGGCAAGGAATTCGATGATGCGGTCCTTGACGTCTTCCAGACCGTCGTGATCGGCATCCAGCACCTGCCGCGCATGGTCGAGATCGAGCTGGTCCTCGGAATGCTTGCCCCAGGGCAGCATGGTCATCCAGTCGAGGTAATTGCGTGTTACCGCATATTCCGGTGATCCCGACTCCAGGACCGACAGCTTCTGCAGCTCTTCGTCGATGCGGGCGCGGGCCGCTGCCGGTATCTGCAGCGCGGCGATCCGTTCCTCGAAGCGCTCGACGTCCGCGGTGCGGTCATCCTTGGCGATACCCAGCTCCTGCTGGATGGCCTTGAGCTGCTCGCGCAGGAAGAATTTGCGCTGCTGCTCGGACATCTTCTCGTCGACCTTCTCGCGGATGTGGGTCTGCAGCTTGGCGACCTCCAGCTCCTTGCGGATCAGTACCAGCACCTTCTTCATGCGCTCCAGCACCGGGAGGGTATCGAGCACGTCCTGCAATGCGGGCCCGGCTGAGGTGGTCAGGCTGGCGGCAAAATCCGCGAGTGCCGAGGGTTCATTGGGGTTGAAGCGGTTCAGGAAGAACTTCAGCTCTTCGCTGTATAACGGATTGAGTGGGACGAGTTCCTTCAGGGTGTTGATGATGGCGATCGCATAGGCCTTCAGCTCATCGCCGTCCCCCAGCACGTCGTCGGGATATCCCACGCGCGCCACGAACGGCGGTTTGTCCGACAGCCAATCGAGGATACGGAAGCGCCGCAGACCTTCGGCGATGAACTGGATCTTGCCTTCGGTTTTCACCGGGTGATGCATCCGCACCACCGTGCCCATCTTGGCAAAATCTTGTGGCTGGGCATTTTCAGCATCCTGGATGTCGACCAGTACCAGGCCGACCAGCCGATGTGCGGTCTCACCGATGGCCCGGACGGTCTCCATCCAGGGCGCGTCGTTCATCAGCACCGGCACACCTTGCGCGGGGAAGAACGGCCGGTCGGTGACCGGGAGCAGGTGCAGCGTCGCGGGCAGGACATCTGCAGGCAGCGCAAGTTGTGAGCCGTGGGCCGTCGCGTCCGGCTCGTCGACCACTTCGGCATCGATGGTTTCTTCTTCGTTCATATCCGTCATCACTGGTTGGTCGCTGGCGACAGGCTTCACCTCTGGGCTCTGGGGGTGGCCCGGGTGAAATTCAAGCCGGGGCCGTGGCGTGATCTCAGATCAGGCCGGCGAACGGTTGCACATCCACCGGTTCGCCCACCGCCACGCCGGCGCACTCCGCCGGCAGGACGATGAAGCAGTTGGAGCGGCTCATCGACGACAGCATATGCGATCCCTGCCCGCCGGTGGTGGTCACTATCGGGTTCCCGGCCGCGTCCTGGTACAGGATGCCGCGCTGATACTCCAGGCGGCCGGGCTGCTTCTGGAGCGCAACCGCGCAGGGAACGCGCAGCGACAGTGTTGGTGCGACGGTCATGCCCATCATCTTCTGCAGCGCCGGCTGGACGAACTGGTAGAAGGTCGCCATGACCGACACCGGGTTGCCCGGCAGCCCGAAAAACACGGCCCTGCCGACCGTGCCGCAGGCGAGTGGCTTGCCGGGTTTCATGGCGATCTTCCAGAAATTGACCTGCCCCAGCTCGGCGAGGATCTGGGTGACGAAATCCCCCTCGCCGACGGACACACCTCCGGAGGTGATCACCACGTCCGCGATCGCGGACGCGGTGTGAAATGCCTCGCCGATGGCCTCGCGGTCATCGCGAACGACGCCGAGATCGAGCAGTTCCACGCCGAGGCGCGCCAGCATGCCGTGGAGGGTGTAGCGGTTGCTGTCATAGATCTGCCCCGGCCCCAGTGCCTCGCCCAGGCTCTTCAGCTCGTCCCCGGTGGAGAAGAAGGCGACCCGCAGGCGGCGCCTGACGCGCACCTCCGCGGTACCCAGCGAGGCCAGCACGCCGAGTTCGGCGGGCAGCAGCCGCGTGCCGGGCGTCAGCACGGTGTCGCCCCGGGTCATGTCTTCACCGGCGTGGCGCACGTTCTCGCCGCACGTGTGGCCGGGGCCGATCTCGATGGTATCGCCCGCCACGGTAACGGCCTCCTGCATGAGTACCGTGTCGGCGCCAGCGGGCATGACGGCGCCGGTCATGATGCGCACGGCCTGCCCGGGTGCGACCCCGCAGTCGGCCGGAGCGCCCGCCATGGCGCGCCCGACGACGGTCAGACGCGCGCGACCGGTCGCTGGCAGATCATCGCCACGCACCGCATAGCCGTCCATGGCGGAGTTGGTATAGGGCGGCACGTCGATGGTCGAGAGGACCGGTTCCGCCAGGATGCGGCCGAGGGCGGTGCGGATTGGCAGCTGCTCGTCGCCCTGTATCGGCGTCACCAGGGCATCGATACGCGCACGTGCCTCGGCGACGGTCAGCAGACCGGGGGATGTTGCGCCGGGGTCGTTGCAGGGGTCTCGGCGGGTGTCGTTCATGGTCTCAGGTCCTGTGCGCGGACAAACCGCAATACTGTAGGATGAAGTCCGCGATCGCCGCCGTCGCGTCAAGGGCGAAGCACGGCAGATCGGTGGCGATCGGCGTATCGCTGGCCAGGGCGATGATGGAGTCGTCCTCCGGGAACAGCAAGGGTCGGCCCAGCACCGCGCGGTGCAGCTCGATCTTGGGGAAGCGCTCGTGGCGGAAGCCCTCCACCAGGATCAGGTCCAGCTGCGCACGGTCCAGCCGCGGCAGCAGGTCGGAGAGTGTCGGCTCGGTGCACCCCGGCGTCTCCACCATCAGCGCCCAGCGTTCGCGCGAGGCGATCAACATCTGTTCGGCACCGGCCTTGCGCAGGACATGGCTGTCCTTGCCCGGCTGATCGATGTCGAAGCGGTGATGCGCGTGCTTGATCATGCCGATGCGCAACCCGCGGGCACACAGTTGCGGCAGCAATCGGGCCAGCAACGTCGTCTTGCCGGTACCACTCCAGGCAGCGAAGCCGATGACCGGTGGCATCGCGAGCGGTACGCTCACGTCGCCGCCGCCCCTGGCCGTCGGTGGCGCAGCAGATCCTCCGGCGTGTTGAGGTTGACGAACCACTCGGGATGGTCGGAACAGTCGATCTGCGCGGCCGGTAGCGTGGCCAACCAGTCCTGTGCCCTGCGGCGGCCCGCCGCACGGAACGCATGCAGGGCGGGCGCGACGGCGGTATTCAGCAGTGCAAAGGTGGCGTGCAGGTGCTGCGCGTCGTGCGCCACCGCGGCACTGCACCCGGTCGCGACGCAGGCGTCGATCAGTCGCGCCAGCAGCGCCCCATGTACCTGCGGCACATCGCAGGGGAGCACCCACAGCCAGGGTGTCGTGCAGGCATCCAGGCCGCGCGCGATGCCGGCCAGCGGCCCGGAGAATGCCTCGCCGGCATCCGGCAGTACCGGGAAGCCGTAGGTACGATAGCGGTCGAGGTCGCGGTTGGCGCTGATCAGCACCCCGCCCACCAACGGTGTGACGCCGGCGAGCACCCGCTCGATCAATGGCACGCCGTCCCAGGCGAGCAGTCCCTTGTCACGGCCACCCATGCGCGTGCCGCGACCGCCGGCGAGAATCAATGCTGTGATCGCGGTTTTGGGGATGTCCGACATGGCCTTGGCGGGTTGCACGGGAACGCCGATTCTAGCACGGCCCCGCAGGCGCCCGGCGGCCAGGGGCGGTGCTACACTGACGACTTTCGCTACCAAGGAGGTGGGTCATGCGCGCACGAATCGACTTGATTCTCTTGATTCTAGGGATGTTGTCTTTCGGCATGGTCGGGGCCGTGCAGGCGGCCACCGCGCCGGAACGTTTCAACCAGATCAGCTTTCAGGTGTGGGCGGTGGAAACGGTCGCCAACGACCGCATGCAGGTCGTGCTGGCGGCCCAGAGCGAAGACGAAAACGCCGCCGTGCTGGCGGATCGTCTGAACACGACCATGGCCTGGGCGCTGACCCAGGCGCGCGCACAGGCGGGTGTGGACGTGCGTAGTGGCGGTTACTCCACCCAGCCGGTGTATCGCAAGGAGGCCCTGGTCGGTTGGCGCGCATCGCAGGAACTGATCCTGCAGGGTGGTGATTTCGCGCAACTCGGTGCGCTCATCGGCACGCTACAGGCGCGCCTGCAGTTGCGTTCGGTGGCCTTCAGCGTCGCGCCACAGACGCGCGCCGAGGTCGAGCGGCGGCTGATCGACCACGCCCTGGACGACTTCAAACAGCGCGCCGACCAGGTGCGTACGAATCTCGGCGGTCAGAAATACCGTATCGTCGAGGCGAGCATCCAGACCGAGGACCAGCCGGTCCATCCCCGACCGCTCATGCGCGCCCAGGCCATGAGCGAGTCCGTCGCCCCGCCGGCCTTCGAAGGCGGCGACAGCGACATTCGCGTCGGCGTGCATGGGGTGATTCAGGTGGATTGAGGCGTGAGGAGTGAGGAGTGAGGAGTGAGGCGTGAGGCGTGAGGCGTGAGGCGTAAAAGACAAAAACCCTTGTTGGCCACGGAAACACACGGAACAACACGGAACAACACGGAAGAATACTAATGTAAAAGCCCTGTGCTCAAACTGAGCGATCACTGGGCGGAGTTCTTTGTCGATTGAATACGCCGATTGTTCCGCGTGCCTATGGGCTTGTGCCTTGATGGGCATCGAGATCTTTCCTGCTGCACCGGGTCACTACCTTCGGCGCGTCGCGACGCCACAGCACCGTGTCCCGGGACCAAGGAGCGAAACCTGCATTATGGCCTCCCAAGGCCAGGGCTCTATGCCAGGCCAGAGATCGCGTCCATAGCTGCTACGTTTCACCCGCTGACCCCGAACGGATCCCATTTGGCGCAATACGTCTCGTTATTGCGTTCTATGCCGAACTGGGGTTTTGAATAGAAATTTTTCCGTGTTGTTCCGTGTGTTTCCGTGGCCAACAAGGGTTTTTGTCTTTTACGCCTCACGCCTCACGCTAAGGCCTCACCCCCTCCGGCAGGGCGATCGACACCTGGTCGGCCAGGTCCGGTTCGCCGCAGTGGGCGAGGATCTGCGCGCGGGCCCGGTCGCGCAGGTCCACCAGCGCTGGCCACTCCGTACCGGTTGCGGTCAGCGGTGCGCCCACCCAGACGACGGCGATGCCCGGGCGCGGCCGCCAGGTGCTGCCGCGCAGCAGTTCACGCGTGCCGCGCAGGGCGATGGGCACCAGCGCGGCACCGCCTTCCAGCGCGACCTTGAAGGCGCCCAGGCGAAAGGGGCGCAGGCCTGGTGTGGCCGTGAAGGTCGCCTCCGGGAAGAACACCACGCCATCCCCGCCATGCACCCGGTCCAGCACGCGCGCGGCATCGGCCACGCTCTGACGCACATCGTCGCGGGCCACGAACTCGGTGCCGAGCTTGGCCAGCAGCGTGCCGAACAGGGGCCGGCGCAGGCTGCGTTTGGCGACGAAATGCAGCGGCATATCGAGCGCCGCGGTCAGCACGATGGCATCGAGGTAGCTGGCATGGTTGACGACCAGCACCAGTGGCCGATCGGTCGGCAGGTGGGTCTCACCGCGCCGCACGACGCGCATGCCCAACAGCCGCAGGCCGATGCGCGCACCGTTGCGGGCGCTGCGCTGCGCCGCGCGGCGCGGCAGCAGTAACACCAGCAGGATGATCGGTACGGCGCAGATCAGACCGCACGACCAGGCGTAGACGACATACAGATCGCCCCGCGCACGCTCCAGCCCGCGGGTCAGCAGCGTCCGCAGGGCGCGGCCGGTCAGTGCCAGGCGCTGCCGCCAGTAGCGCTGCCGGTGGATGACGCCGCCGGCGAAGCTGCCCTGCTCATAGAGCTGGCGGCATTCCACGCGGCGGATCTTGCCGCTGGAGGTCTTGAGTACACTGCGCGGTGGGGCGAGCACGATATCATCCGGACGGGTGCCGATCAGTTCCAGCGCCAGGGCGTCGATGCGCTCACGCAAGCCCTGCAGGCGCGCGGCGTCGCGTTCGCGTGTCTCGGCCAGCACCACCAGGCGTTCGGCCGGGCCGTCGCCGCGCGCGGCGAATACCGCCACGGCGTTCTTGCGCACGCCGGGGAGATCACCCACCGCCTGTTCCAGTTCGTAGGGATAGAGGTTGCGACCGGCGCGGATGATCAGGTCCTTGGCGCGCCCGGTGATGAAGACCTCACCGTCGGCGAGGTAGGCATAGTCGCCGGAATCGCGCCACGGCCCGTGCAGGAGCGTGGCGGTGGCCTCGGCATTGCGGAAATAGCCGCGCGTCGCCGAGGGCCCACGGAACTGCAGCCGACCCTGGCGGCGCTCGCCCAGATCGCCGTTCTGTTCGTCGACGATGCGGATGGCGTGGTCGGGCAGGGCGCATCCGCCACTGACGAAGCGCAGGGTGTTGGGGCCGTCGGATACGGGTTCGGCACGACCGCCGGCGGTGAAGCGGTCGCGGTCGATGCGGTCGATGCGCGGCCCGCGCCCGAGTGGCGGGAAGGCCAATCCGACCGCATTCTCGGCCAGGCCGTATACCGGCGTCATGGCCTCGTGCCGGAAGCCATAAGCGGCGAACCGCCGGCAGAAGGCGTCGAGGGTATCCGGGTGGACCGGTTCCGCACCGTTGAAGGCCAGCCGCCACGTGCTGAGGTCCAGTCCCTCGAGTTCCTCGTCACGCAGCCGCGTGGCGCACAGGTCATAGGCGAAATTGGGTGCCGCCGACAGCGTGCCGCGCTGCGCGTGGAGGGCGCGCAGCCAGCGCACGGGCCTGGCGATGAAGCTCAGCGGCGACATCAGCACCAGCCGCATGCCGTAGTAGAGGCTGCCCAGGCAGGCGCCGATCAGCCCCATGTCATGGTAGAGCGGCAGCCAGCTGACGAACACGTCGTCGCTGGTCGCGGCCGCCGCCTGGCCCATGGCGCGCACGTTGGCAAGCAGGTTGGCATGGCTCAGCATCACGCCCTTGGGCTGACCGGTGCTGCCCGAGGTGTACTGGATCAGGCCGAGGGCCTCCGCAGCGACGGCCACGGGCGCGCCGGGTTCGCCAGCGCGCAGTTCGGGCACGGTGCACAGTTGCCTGAGCGTGACGCATTGCGAGCGCAGCAGGCGCGCATAGTCGCGGGCCTCGTCGACCGTGATCAGGATCGGTGCCTGGGCGTTGTCCAGGATACCGACCTGGCGTAGCAGGTGGTCCTCGAGCTGGGCGCGACTGGCAGGCGGGTAGAGCGGGGCGGGCACGGCACCGGCGAGCAGGATGCCGTAAAAGGCGAAGAAGAACTCCAGGCCGCTGGGCAACATCAGGGTCACGCGGTCGCCCGGCTGGATGCCGCGGGCAATCAGGCCGCCGGCGACCTGTACCGCGCCATGGTAGAGCTCGCCGAATGTCAGCGTCTCGGTCGTGGTATCACTGGGGTGAAAGCTCAGATAGAGCCGCTCGGGCATGCGCTGGGCGTGCCATTGCAGCACCTCGGTCAGCGTCTGCGCATCCCGTGGGATCTCGACCGCAGCGCTGTCGGTCGCGGCGGCGGGTACGGCGGTGGCTGTTGCAGCGGGGGCGGCGATACCGAGCAGGCGCAGCAGTTCGGCGGCGGTCTGTGCCCCCAGCGCGGCGTCCTCGGCCGCTGTCAGACCCAGCTCGCGCTCGATGCGCAGCAGCAGCTCGACCCGCGCCAGGCTGTCCAGACCGAGGTCGCGTTCCAGCTGGCTGTCGAGGGTCAGCGGCGGTATCGTCCGGCCCGGACGCAGTTCCTGCACCAACTGCGTCAGGATCGCCAGCAGGGCGTCGGCGTGCACGGGCGGGTCGGCTGTTTCCATCGGAACGGGGAGGCTGGTAACGTGCCGGCTACTGTACCACCGACGGGATGTGAAACGAGTCTTTCGCCGTGAACGAGCCCAGCCGCGCAGCCATCACTGAGACGGAGCAGATCGAGATCGAGCATTTTCTCGATAGCGTGTGGATGGAGAGCGGTCTGAGTGCCCATACCCTCGCCGCCTACCGCAACGACCTGCGTGGGCTCGCCGCCTGGCTCGGGCCGCAGGGGTTCGCGCTCGCCGACGCGCGGCGCGAGCACCTGTTGGAGTATCTCGCCAATCGGGCCGCCGCCGGTACGCAGGCGCGCAGCGCGGCGCGTCTGCTGTCCAGCCTGCGCCGCTTCTACCGCCACCTGCTGCGCGAGAACCGCATTCAGACGGACCCCAGCGCGCGCATCGACGCGCCCCGGCTGGGCCGGCCGTTGCCCACGTCGCTGAGCGAGGCACAGGTCGACGCCTTATTGCAGACGCCCGATACCCGCACGCCATTGGGCCTGCGGGATCGCGCGATGCTGGAGGTGCTGTACGCCTGTGGACTGCGGGTGTCCGAATTGGTGGGCCTGCGCATCGAGCAGTTGAACTTGCGTCAGGGCGTGCTGCGGGTGTCCGGCAAGGGTCGCAAGGAACGGCTGGTGCCGCTCGGCGAGGAGGCCCATGCCTGGCTGGCGCGGTTTCTGGCGGAGACACGACCCCTATTGCTGAACGGCGTGACCAGCGCTGCGGTATTCCCCGGCCGCGGCGGGGAGCCCCTGACCCGGCAGGCCTTCTGGTATCGTATCAAGGCCCACGCGCGCGCCGCGGACATCCGCACACCCCTGTCGCCGCACACGCTGCG
The DNA here is from genome assembly GCA_019911805.1 of Gammaproteobacteria bacterium. Taxonomy (NCBI): domain Bacteria; kingdom Pseudomonadati; phylum Pseudomonadota; class Gammaproteobacteria; species Gammaproteobacteria bacterium. The sequence goes on along the minus strand of JAIOJV010000117.1, from coordinate 11,834 downwards.
CCATGCCTTTGCCACCCATCTCGTCAATCACGGCGCTGATCTGCGCGTGGTGCAGCTGCTGCTCGGTCACAGCGATCTGTCCACGACGCAGATCTACACCCACGTCGCCCGCGAACGGCTGCGCGAACTGCATGCGCGACACCATCCGCGGGGATGATCGCGGTACCGGCAAGTCGATACACCCAAAACCCTGTTAGCCACGGACTCACATGGAAAAGCACCGACCGGATGATGCGCCCCACACAACCGCCCGCCTCTACCTGCCAGGTGCTGAGCCGGGGCGCCACGACACGGTTTCATTTCAACACCTTTCGTGTGCTTCCATGGCTGCAATGAGTTTTTAGGACGAATACCGCCCTTTGACTGCGGTCCGCGGTCTCCGTCACGGATCCTTGATTGCGGGGTGACGGGCAATCCGCGACAATGGCGCTCTTGAATACACAGGATCCCTGCGGGGACAACGGGTTTTTTATGTCACTCCTGATTCGTGTCGTGCTGGTCTGGATTACCCTGCTGAGCGCCGTACAGGCCGCCGAAGACCATGCCGCCATCCGCAAGGCGCTCGCCGCCGTCATCCCGGGTACCACGCCGGACACGATCCGCCCCGCGGCGATCCCCGGTCTGTTCGAGGTCACCTACGGGCCGCAGGTGCTCTATATCAGCGAGGATGGCCGCTTTCTGGTGCAGGGACATGTGATCGACCTCGACACCCGCACCGACCTCACCGAGGAGCGTCAGGGACAGCTGCGCAACGCAGCGCTCGCCAGGCTCGGCGAGGACAAGATGGTGATCTTCCCGGCAGCGAAGCCGCGCCACACCATCACGGTGTTTACCGATATCGACTGCGGCTATTGCCAGAAGCTGCACAACGAGATCAAGGAGATCAACGCACTCGGCATCACCGTGCGCTATCTGTTCTTCCCGCGCTCGGGCCCGAACACCGAGTCGTATTACAAGGCGCAGTCGGTCTGGTGTGCCGCAGATCGCCGCCAGGCGCTGACCAATGCCAAGGCCGGCCAGAAGCTGGCGCGCGCGACCTGCGACACCCCTATCGACGAGCACATGAAACTGGTGCGGCAGTTCGGCTTGCAGGGTACGCCCGCCATCGTGTTCGAGGACGGTCAGGTGGTGCCCGGTTACGTACCGGCCAAACAGCTGGCGGCGATGCTGGACGAAAACGCGCGCTGAGGTATGGCGCCCCGCCGGCGCCGCAGTTCAGTCCCACGTCCGACAGACCCTTGGATACCGCCGCCGTCAGTGCAATGCGTTGAACAGCTGCGATCGATAGCGCTGCACCAGCGGTCCCTGATTACCCAGCAGCTCGAACATCGCCAGGAGGCCCTTGCGGCCGGCATCGTCGCCGTAGCGGCGGTCGCGGCGCAACATCTCCAGATACTGACCCAGGGCACCCTCGGCGTCGCCGGCCAGGGCCATGCGTGCTGCCAGCAGGTCGCGGGCCTCCAGATCATCGGCATTCTTCCCGATGCGCTGCTCCAGGGCCGTGCGGTCCGGTGCGCCATCAATGCGTCGTGCGAACGCCACCAGGGTCGCATAGCGGCGTATCTCCGCGTCCTCCCGGATGTCATGCGGCATGGTCGTCAGGGCCTGCTCGGCCGCGTCGACCCGCCCGGCCTCCATCGCGGTGCGCAGGTAATCCAGCTGTGCGCGCGGATTGTCCGGGTCCTGCGACTTCGCCTCACGCAGGATCGTAAGCGCACCTTCCACGTCACCCGCTGACACCCGTTGCGCCGCCTGTGCGCGCAGGTCGTCGGACGCACGCGCGACGTACTTGTCCAGCAGGGTACGCAGGCTGGCCTCGGTCTGCGCGCCCAGGATCTCCTCCACCACCTGGCCGTCACGGAACAGCTTCAGGGTCGGGATGCTGCGGATGTCGTGCGCCGCAGCGAGCTCGCGCTGTGTATCGGTGTCGATCTTGGCCAGCAGGAATTTGCCCTGATAAGCGTCGGCGAGCTGCAACAGTACCGGTAGCTGCATCTTGCAGGGGCCGCACCAGTCTGCCCAGAAATCCACCAGCACCGGGACCTGCCGTGAGTTCTCCACCACCAGTTGCGGGTACGTCTCCTGGGTGACGTCGTAGACATAGGGGGATGCGGACATGCGGGCTCCTGCGGTCAGAAAAAATATCAAGCGCTGCCCGGAATCTGCGGGCACGGCGGGCGGATTTCAAGTCGCATGGCGCCGACACAACCTGCCATGAGAAATGTGGATATGGTGCTGAGGAGTGAGGAGTAAAATCCTTGTTGCCACGGAAACACACGGAAAAATCGATTACTGGAAAATCAGGAATACCCCGGTTCCCATGCAGGGGGAGCAAAGTCTGGATGCATCGGAGCGCCGTAGGAGCGGCAGTCCTGCCGCGATTTGTACGCACGGCCCCGAAGCCATCGCGCCAGGAATGGCGCTCCTACGAAGGCGGTACCACCCCGAGACCTTGAAATAAGCTTTTCCACGGAAAAGGGCTATTACAAAATCCCGGCAAGCAAGCTGCCCGGTTATTGGTGCGTCAGGCTACGCCTCGACGCACCCTACGGCCAATCATTTCCGTGTTGTTCCGTGTGTTTCCGTGGCTAAAAAAGGGATTTGTCTTTTGCTTCTCACTCCCTCACACATCCAGATCGACCAGCATACGGCAGTGCGTAAACAGGATGCTGGCGCGCACGCGCCGGTCGGGCCACAGGCGGCGTGCACCTTCGGCGTACAGGCGCAGCTGATCGCGATAGGGCCGGGCTGTCGCCTCGGCCTGATCCGCGGCGATGGTATGGGTCTTGTAGTCGATGACATGCACCTCGGTCGGGTGGAGCAGCAGGCGGTCGACGACGCCGTCGACCAGTGCGTCGTCCACGCAATAGTGCAGCGGTACCTCGGTATAGGCGCGCTCATGGCGCGTGGCATCGAACAGCGGCGCCAGCGCCGGATCCTGGATGACGCTCTCGGCCTCCTGTAGCCAGGGCAGGAGTTCTGGATCCTCCGCGCTGCGCTGCAACTCGCGCGCAACCTCTGTGAGCAGCCGGGCGTGGCTGCGTTGGGGGGCAGTGGTCAGCCATTCGAGCAGCCGGTGAATGGCGATGCCGCGCGTCCGGCCATCGGGGTCTGCACCACCCGCAGGGTCACGCGGGTCGGCGGGCACACCGGCGCGGCTGGGCGCGATGCGCCGCAGGGCCGGGGTGATCTGCAGCCGTTCGCGCAGCCGCGGATCGACGGCGGCCGTCCGCGGTGGCCGCGCGGGTGGGGCGGACGCCACGATCGGCGGCGTACCGGTCTCGAATACGAACGGCGCATCGGTATCACCAGGCTTCGGTTGCCACTGGGTACGCAACAGGCCGTACCAGCCCTGATCGGCGCCATCCGCGCTCACCGCTGCGGAGACGAACAGCAGTTGCCGCGCGCGAGTCAGTGCGACATACAGCAGATTGGCATCCTCACGCAGCTCGGCGGCCTGCTGTTGCGCCAGCAGGTTGGTGGTCACGCGGTCACGCCCGCTCTTGCGCCCCACCAGCACGAAGCTCTCCGGGCGGTCGCGTGTGGCCGGCCAGTCGACCAGGCCGCCCCAGGCGCTGCGATCGCGATCGGTACGGCCGCAGTCGGCGAGGAACACCACCGGCGCCTCCAGGCCTTTGGCACCGTGTACGGTCAGGAAGCGGACACGATCACCGCTGCCGCTCTCGGGCGGCGCATCATCGGGGGCGTCGGCGGCCCGTGCGCGGAGTTCGGCGAGGCGCGCGACGAACTGCGGCAGGCTGGGATAGCGGCCGCTGTCCACCTCCAGGGCGAGTTCGATGAAGCGGATCAGGTTGGCGCGCACGCGTGGCTTCAGTGCCGGGCTGGCAGCGGCCTCGAAGCGCGCCAGCACGTCGCCTTCGTGATAGATGCGATCCAGCAGATCGTGCACCGGCAGCCGGCCGACCCGGGCCGACCACGCCGGCAGCAGGCGTGCCGCGCGTGCCAGCGGTGCTGTGTCGTCAGCACCGCTGTCCGCCGCGATCGTCAGCAGCCGTTCCATCCAGCCGTGGCCGTGGGCCTGCGCCAGCCCGATCAGATCCGCGTCACTGGCGGCGAACAGTGGCGAGCGCAGCACCTGGGCGAGCGCCAGGTCGTTGTGCGGCGCGATGAGGGTGTTCAACAGCGCCTCCAGATCGCGGACCTCCAGGTTGTCGAGCAGGGTGCCGCGCGCGGCGCCAAGAAAGGGGATGCCGGCCTCGCGCAGGGCCTTCTCGTAGGCGCCGGCGTGGGTGCGACCGCGCAGCAGGATGAGGATGTCGCCGTAGCGCAGCGGGCGTGCCGCCTGGGCCGGGCCGATGAGCGTGTCGCCGCCGACCAGGCCGCGAATGCGCGCCGCGATGGCCCGGCCTTCGTCCTCGTGGCGATCGTCGGCCGGCTGCGGGCGCGGCTGCCGGAGCGGGTCGCGCAGGGTCGTCGCGGGCCGATCGTGTGCCTCTGCCGGCGGTGGCACCGCCAGCGGTGGCAGCAGTTCGACACGGCCCCACAGGTCCGTCCAATGGGTGCTGTGCACGGGAAAGTCCGGCAGGCGCGCCGCCAGTGGGCCGTCGGCGAAGGCCCGGTTGACGCAGTCGATGATGGCGGGTGCCGAACGTCGCGAGGCTCCCAGGCTGAAGCGCTGTGCGCCGAGGCGTGTCTCCAGCCAGTCGCTGGCCGCCGTCAGGAGGCGCGCATCGGCACGCCGGAAGCGATAGATGGATTGCTTGGTATCGCCGACCAGGAAGATACTGCGCGCGCGCTCGCTGGCGCCGGCGGCGAGTTCTTCCAGCAGCGGCAGCAGCAGACGCCATTGGGTCGGGTTGGTGTCCTGAAACTCATCGATCAGGATGTGATCGATGCGGGCATCCAGTTTGTACTGCACCCAATGGGCCTGGCCGGAGGTATTCAGCAGGCGGTACGCGTGCCACTCCAGGTCGGCGAAATCCAGCACGCGCCGTTCGCGCTTGATGCGCTGGTAGTGATCGAGCAGCCGCTGCCCGGCGCGATACCAGGCCTCGTTGAGCGCCAGGCTGGCGCGGCGCGCGAGCCGGTCACGGGTCTCGAGTAACGCAGTGCACAGCTGCCCATGCAGTTCCCGCAGACGCTCGCAACCGGCCACGCCGAGGACCTTCTCCTGCGCCTTGCTGCTGCTGCGCTTGCGCGGCTCGCCGCCCTTGGTCAGCAGCGCGCTGGTGATCAGGGCGAAACCGGTCTCACGCGCGTCTTCCGCGCCGACCTCGCGCAGTGCCAGTGCCTGCAGGATGGCCGCGCTCTGCTCGCGGTGGGTCTTGGTGTCGTGGCGACCCAGCAGGGTGGCGAATTCGGTGAGCAGGCTCGGCCGGTCGGCGGCGAAGAAGGTGTCGATCGGATCATCGTCCGTCTCGATCCCGTACAGGCGCCGGGCGATCGCAGCCGCATAGGCGACCGGTTCGCGTGCCGACTGGGTGAAGGCCCACCAGTCGATGCGATGGCCCAGAAAATCGTTCAGTGCCTGGCGGATGGTGAACAAGGTGCCGCAATGATCGAAGAGCTGCTCCAGCGCAGCGGCGATGTCGCCGTCCGGTGCCTGCGTCGCCTCGGCGTAGAGGGCCTCCCAGGCCGCGTCGACGAGTTCGGCGTCGCTGTCGAGGAGTTCGAAGCCGGGTGGTACCCCCGCCTCGACCGGGAAGCGCTGCAGGATCTCCTGGCAGAAGGCGTGAAAGGTGGTCGCGTGCACCGGCCGTGGGTCGAACAGCACCGCTTCATACAGCCGCCGGGCGCGCTCGCGCAGGGCCGCGGACGGGGTTTCACCCATCGCCCGCAGGGTCTGGTCGAGGGTCGTGTCGTCGTCCGTGGCCAGTCCGGCCAGGCGCTCGTTGAGGCGCTCGAGCATCTCCGCGGCGGCCTTGCGGGTGAAGGTCACCGCCAGGATGCCTGCGGGCGTGGCGCCGGCCAGCAGCAGCCGGACGATGCGCGTCACCAGCAGCCAGGTCTTCCCGGTGCCCGCGGAGGCATGCACGCTGGCATTGCGGTCGGGGGCGGTGGCGAGCAGGGGATCGGACATGGCTGGCAGGATATAGGCGGGGCCGGTGCGCGGCAAACTGCGGCACCGGCCTATCGCACCGGGCTGTCGCCGGCCGGGGCGGCCGCCGCGGCAGCGGCTTTAGGGATGGTATTCGGCGTCATCTGTACGAAAAGGCTGAAAGCCCCGTAGGTCAGCCGAACACACCGCCAGTCCCGGTCCGGGCTGGCCTGCCGGCCGGGCTTTCCAACTGCATGAATCTACTGTGATCGTGCTGTGCCAGACCGGGACATGCCCGCTTGCGGGTCTGGCATGCGACACCCTTTTGACGCCGTGGGTAGCTTGTAAATACACGAATTGATGGGAAAATTCGCCACGTACTACTGGCTAGGACGGAAGCAGGGATTGCACCAGGGAAGGTCGAACTCACAGGGATGTTGAAAAGCGGGCAGGAGCAGCCCGCGAGGGACCCAAAGGCGGCCTTAGGGCCGCCTTTCTAATTTCAGTGCGCCCAACGTGGGCGCCCCCCCCCACCCCCTCGGGCATCAGCAGGCACCTGCATCGTGTCCCGGAAACACCCGCTGATAGAGCGCGAAGCTGGCGTAGGCCATGACCGGCAGCGTCACCATCAGCAGCGGCAGCAACAGGATCGAGACCACGATGACGCCGGTCAGCAGCAGCCCCCAGGCGATGGCCGCCGGAAAGTTGCGCAGTACCACGCACACGCTCGAATACACCGCGTGGATCAACGTCGTGCGGCGCTGATGCAGCAGCGGCACGGAGAACGCAGACAAGGCGAAGGCGAAGAACGCCAGCACCGAGCCCATGAGCGAGCTCCACAGCGTGAAGGCGACGCGGTCCGCCTGCAGCTGACTCAGCCACAGCGGCTGGCGCGTCGTGTCGAACGTGCCGATCATGAAGCTGTAGAGGATCCCGGCATCGGTGATCCAGATCATGAACAGGAAGGCGCACAGCAGCGCGACCACCCACAGGCCCGCGGGGGCGCCCCGGAAGCCGGCAAGCGCGTCACGCAGACCGGGTCGGCGGCCGTCGGCATGGACCTCGGCGAGGCGGAAGAAGCCGGCGAGCAGGATCGGTCCGAGCAGCATGAAACCGGCGGCGAAGGGCAGGGCCATGGCCGACAGGCCGACACCGTAGACACACAACAGTACGGCCACGCCGACGACCACCGCGATAGCGCCGAGGGCCAGGCTGACACCGGGCAGCGCACGGAAGGTCGTCCAGCCATGACGCAGGGCCAGGGCGAGGTCGCCGCGGGCAAAGTGGCGCGCGGTGGGTTTGGGCGTCGGCAGCACGGTGCGGTCTCCAGGTCGGATGTGCGCGCCATCTTAGCAGAGCGCAGAAAACCTACGCCCCACACTTCAAACGGGATCCGGAATCAAACCAGAATCAAACGAGCCTGACCCGAAGGGCACTAAATCTGAGAAGTCTCTGATTCATACATTTTCAACGCAGAGATTGTCAGTAGTGAATCCTCTCAGAATTTTATCTGCGCCCCTGTGTTGAGTACGCCTCTTACTCAGTCCGTAGGGTGCGTCGCTGCGCCGACGCACCCTACGGATTGCGGCAGTGCCGCTGAAGACACAAAGAAAGGGGCCTTGCGGCCCCTTTCGCATAACGGTGTCGCGTCGTATCCGGTTAGAACTTGAAGTTCACACCGGTATAGATCGAGCGGCCCATGCCGGGGACCGTGACGCCCCAGGGTATGTCGTTTCCGGACATGGTCTTGCCCTGGCCCAGATAGGCGCCGCCCAGCGGGTGGTTGTAGAAGCGGTCGAAGACGTTCTCGACACCGATGTCGAGGCGCACCTGTTTCCACTCATAGCTGCTGCGCAGGTGGAGCAGGCCATAGGCGCTGGTCTCGACCTCGTTGCGGGTCGCCGAGACGTCGGTCTTGGCCTCGACCAGCTCGACCTCGGCACTATTGGTCCAGCCGCCTTGGCGTTGCACCACCGCCAGCCGCGCGTTCAGCGGCATGATGTTGTAGAGGTTGTCGCCGGTGGTCTTATTCTCGCCCTGGACATAGTTCAGTACTCCGCTCGCGGTGAAGCTGCCGAAGCGGGTACCCTTGGCCAGCGGGAAGTGGCCGGAGACATCGATGCCGTAGAGCTTGGCCGACTGGTTCACGAACTGGAGGTAGACGAAGGCGTCGGTCGCCGTCAGGTTGGCGGCGGTGCAGACACCGGTGGCGGCACCGGAGCAGCGCTGAGCATCGATATAGTCATCGACATAGGTGTAATAGGGGGTCACCTGCAGTCCCCAATCCTGCCGTGCCGCGTCGTGCCAGTCGAAGGTTGCGCTCACGGTATGCGCGATCTCCGGGTCCAGATCGAGATTACCCACGTAGCCATTGCCGTCGCCGGCCCAGTTGATCATGCGCATCGACATGCCATGCGTCGACCAGGTGTAGCGCTCATACAAGTTGGGCGAACGGGTCTTGCGGGCGTAGCCGACTTCGAATGTGCGCGTGGCGTCCAGTGTGAAGCGTGCCAGCGCGGTCGCATCCAGGTTGTGGTCGGTGATGTCGCGGTCGGCGGCGTTGAAGGCAGCCGCATCGGTGGGGCTGTACATCGGGCTATACCCTTGCACATCGCCAGCGTTCATATCCACGGTTTCGTGGCGTACACCGACTTGCGTCAGCCACTGCGGATTCCACTGTGCCTCCCATTCGCCGAACACTGCCAGGCGGTCGCGTTCACCGTCGCGGATATTCCAGAAAGTCTCCGGCCACATGCCCTTGCCGGAGGCATCCCACCAGTCGTTCAGCCGGTAGCGCTGCACCTCGCCGCCCACCCGCAGCAGGTCGCGCGCCGACAGGGGGATCGCCGCCTTGACGAGTACACCGCTGTTCTTGCCCTCGGTATCCATGGGCATGCCTGCCGCGCAGCCGTTCGCACCGCCACTGAGGGTCACGCACGGTACACCATCGGAATTGGGTACATTGTTGGGGCCATACCAGAAGAGTTTGTCGTCGTAGAACTGCATCTTGTGCCGGGTGTTCTCGTGGTAGGCGCGCGCCTCCAGCCCGCCCCAGTCGTATTGCCCCTCATAGCGTAGATTGGTCTGGGTACTGTCGTTGCCGGTCATGTCCATGCGCTGGTTCGGCCAGCCCTGGTAGGGGATGTCCTGTAACCCGACCTTGAGTTCGACGAGATGATTGGCCTGGCGCAGCGCCACGGCCAGCGACTGGTTGGTCGACTTGTACATGCTGGAACCGACCTCGTCGCCGTCCAGCCATCCACGGCCGGCGGCGGCCGGTCCTGCCGGCTTGAAATCGTCACCAGCCGTGTAGTTATCGGCCTTGGCGGTGGAGGCGGTGTAGCGCACGCTCAGCTTTTCGCTGGCGATGGTTGCAGCGAGGTCGCCGCCGTGGGCGTTGCCGTTGCTGCGGTAAAACGCACCGATCGTGCCCTTGTGCAACAGGCCGGCACCGGCCTGGGCGAATTCCGGATCGGCAGAGTCCACCAGGATGGTGCCACCGATGCTGTCACCGCCGACGCTGACCGGCGTGATGCCGGCGAAGACGGTGACGGCGTTGACGTTGCTGGGGTCGATGTAGGAAAGCGGTGGATTCATGTGGTTGCCGCAGGCGGAGATCAGGTCCATGCCGTCGACCTTGATGCGCAGGCGGTCGTCAGCGAGGCCGTGGATGACCGGCAGACTGGAAACCCCGCCGCTGCCCTGGAGATTCAGGCCCGGCACGTTTCTCAGCAGGCTCGCGGTGTCGCTGCTGGCGGGCACCAGGTGGTTCAGTTCTTCCGCCTGGAGGAGCGAGGCGCTCGGGGCCGGGCTTTCGACCAGCGACGGTGCCGTGACGCTGATGGTGGGAAGCGGTGCATCGTCGGCGCCGGCTGCGCCGTGGACAGAGGCGGCGATCAGGGTGCTGAGCAGGGCGCGCCGATAGCTGAATGGAAAATACATGTAAGATGACTCCCAGGTTTTTTTGATCGAGACAGGCTTGTTCTTCGAACGGTCAGCCGCTTTGCAGGTTGCATGCCACGATGCATTATTTTATCTATTCAAATAATTACGTCGTTATCATCATAATCACTTGAAGGTATTCTGTGGCATTTCACACACTTTGTCGGTGGGTTGATACACCGCGGGACGCAGCGGTTGTTCGCGTGTTTCGATTGCAGGTGCACGCGCGTTTCAGATCGGAACGGCGAGCGCCCGTGCGACCGTTTGTTCCAGCGCCGTGCGGCGCGCGGACCCGCTGGGACAACCCTGTGGTACACTGGCGCGCCCTGGCCGAGGCGGGATTGCCGCGGCGGGGCGCAGACAACGAACATCTGGTGGACGGAGCAGGCGGCAAGGCCACGCGGTTGCGGCCTCGCCACTCCGACCATCGTCCGGTTTGGCGGCTTGTGCCGGTCCCCCCGCGACGCTAATCTGTGAACCCCGTCAGGCCCGGAAGGGAGCAGCGGCAGCAGTGATGCGGGCGCCGGGGTGTGGCTGGTGCAGGCCGCCTCTTGATTTCGAACCTGTGGCAGAACGAGCAACCGTAGGAGCGGGCTTGCCCGCGAACCGTCACGAAGGTTCGCGGGCATACCCTAAAGGGCACAAGAGCCCGGTCCTACAGGTAACGCCGGATTCGATATCGAAGCTATGAGTTATCAGGTCCTCGCACGCAAATGGCGGCCCCGCAGCTTCCACACCCTCGTGGGTCAGGAGCATGTGCTGCGCGCCCTGATCAACGCGCTCGACAACGACCGGCTGCACCACGCCTATCTGTTCACTGGCACGCGCGGTGTCGGCAAGACCACCATTGCGCGCATCCTCGCCAAGTCGCTCAACTGCGAACAGGGCGTCAGCTCCACACCCTGTGGCGTGTGCAGTGCCTGCACCGAGATCGACGCGGGTCGCTTCATCGACCTGATCGAGGTCGATGCGGCCTCGCGCACCAAGGTCGACGAGACCCGTGAACTGCTGGAGAACGTCCAGTACGCACCGACGCGCGGCCGCTACAAGGTGTACCTCATCGACGAGGTGCACATGTTCTCCAACCACAGCTTCAACGCCCTCCTGAAGACGCTGGAGGAGCCACCGCCACACGTGAAGTTCCTGCTGGCGACTACCGATCCGCAGAAGCTGCCGGTGACCATCCTGTCGCGCTGTCTGCAGTTCAATCTCAAGCGGCTGCCGCAGCACCTGATCGGCGACTACCTCGCCAAGGTGCTGGGCGATGAACAGATCGAATCCGACCCCGCGGCCCTGGCCGAGATCGCGCGCGCGGCCGACGGCAGCATGCGTGATGCACTGAGCCTGTTGGATCAGGCCATTGCCTTCGGCGGTGGTGCGGTGCAGGAGGCCGAGGTGCGGACCATGCTCGGCACCATCGAACGTGGTCAGGTCTACGCCATCGTGCGCGCCCTGGCGCGCCGGGACGGTGCGGCGCTGCTGGCCCAGGTCGCGCAGCTCGCCGAGCAGGCGGCGGATTTCGACAGCGCCCTGGCCGAGCTGCTGTCGGTACTGCAACGCATCGCCGTCGCCCAGACCGTGCCTGAGGCCGTCGACGACAGCTACGGCGACCGCGAGGTGGTCATGGAACTCGCCACCACGCTGAGTCCGGAGGACGTGCAGCTCGCCTACCAGATTGCCTTGATCGGCCGCCGCGACCTGCCACTGTCGCCGGACCCGCGCGGCGGCCTGGAGATGGTGCTGTTGCGCATGCTGGCCTTCCGGCCCGATACGGGCGACGTGCCGGCACACAGCCCCGTGCCGGCAGCGCAACCGGCAACACGTCCGGCTGGCCCGCCGCGGGCGGCACCATCGGCGTCCCCGGCCGCGGCGGCTGCGGCCGATGTGCCCGCAG
>JAIOJV010000116.1 GCA_019911805.1 Gammaproteobacteria bacterium | reverse complement strand
ACGCCGTCCACACCGGTCGAGGCATTCTCCACGGGGCGCCAGGCCGAGGAACTCGTACCTCCACAGGAAGTGCAACCGGAGACCACGCACCAGACGCCGGCGCCGCCCCCCAGCGCCACACCCGTCACCGCACCGGGCGCTCCGGCCGCCGCGCGCATCCTTGCCGCCGGCACCACGCGCCACGCCGCCGGGCGGTGGCGTAACCGCTTTGGGCTGGCCGGGCTCGCCGGCGTGCTGTCACTGGCTATCGGCGGCTACTACTACTATGCCGCGCTCACCCAACCGCAGCCCTATATGAACCTGCCGATGGCAGCGACGCCGCTCGATACGGAGCCGTTACCCGCCGCTGAGGCATTGGATAGCACGCCGACCTTCCCCGAGGAGCCCGTCGCAGCGCCGACCGTGGCCCCCGAGATGGCGGAAGCCCCGGCGCCCGCACAAACACCCTGGCGCGAGGGTTCGCCACCGGCCGCTGCCGTCGACGCCTGGCAGCCGGCACCGGTCGACCCGCGGGTAGTGCGCGGTGAACGCTACGACGCCACCGCGGAGGTACCCGCCACAGCCGCGGCGCCGACGCCGGTCATCCGCATCCGCCGCGGCAGTAGCCCGGATCCGCTGAGTAACGCACTGGTGGAGGCTTACGCCGCGTTCCGTGCGGGAGACTGGACACGGGCTGAACAGGCCTATCGCGGGGTACTCGCCCGCGAGCCGGGCAATCGCGATGCGCATCTCGGCCTGGCCGCACTGGCGGTGCGCGCCGGCAGCCCCGATGCGGCCCGCGCACACTACCGCGAACTGCTGCGCCGTAATCCCAAGGATGCCGTCGCCTATGCCGCGCTGGTGGAGCTCGACGCCAACCGCAGCGCCGACAGCGAAAGTGAACTCAAACTGCGGCTCGCGGAGCTGCCGCAGTCCGCCGCGCTGCGGTTTGCGCTGGCGAATCTGTACGCAGGCCAGCAGCGTTGGCCACTAGCCCAGCAGGCCTACTTCGAGGCCCAGCAGCTGGCACCGGATGATCCTGATTACGCCTTCAATCTGGCCGTGAGCCTGGAACACCTCGGTCAGCAGCGGCTGGCGGTGGATTATTACCGTCGTGCGCTGCGGCTGGCCGAGGCGCGTGCCACACAGTTCGATCCTGACGCCGCCCGGCACCGCATCGCCCTGTTGACCGCCGCAACGCCGCCATGAATGCCGTCACTGCACCCGCCAAGCCGCCACGCCGCATCGGCGACATCCTCATCGAGCAGGGCATTCTCAGCCAGGATCAGCTGCGTATCGCCCTCACCGAACAAAAGAAGACCGGTGAGCAGCTCGGCCGCATCATCGTCTCACTGGGTTTCACCACCGAGGCGATCGTGCGTGATGCCTTGTCGGAGGCACTCGGCCAGGAGAGCGTCGACCTGCACAAGGTCGTGGTCGACCGCGACGCACTCAAACTCGTACCCAAGGAGGTCGCGCGCCGCTATCGCGTGCTGCCGATCGCCATCGACAGCGGCCGCCATCTGCTCACCGTGGCGATGGCCGATACCAGCAATGTGGTGGCACTCGATCAGCTGCGGGCCATCCTCGGTGGTCGCGTCGAGGTGCACCCGCTGCTGGCCGGCGAATCCGAGATTGAATCCGCCATCGACCAGTTCTACGGCTACGAACTGTCCGTCGACGGTATCCTGCACGAAATCGAGACCGGGCAGATCGACTATGCGAGTCTCAAGGGTGACAGCGAGGAGTACAGTCAGCCACTGGTGCGGCTGGTCGATGCCATGCTTTCGGATGCGGTGAAGACCGGCGCCTCCGATATCCATTTCGAACCCGAGCAGGGCTTTCTGCGTGTGCGCTACCGCATCGACGGTGTGCTGCGCCAGATCCGCAGCCTGCACAAGAACTACTGGTCCGCCATCGCCGTACGCCTGAAGGTGATGTCCGGCATGAACATCGCCGAGACCCGCACACCGCAGGACGGCCGCATCTCGCTGACCTTGTACGGTCGCCCCATTGATTTCCGTGTCTCGGTGCAGCCGACCACCTGGGGCGAGAACATCGTGCTGCGTATCCTCGACCGCAGCAAAGGCATCGTCGTGCTCGACGAGCTCGGCCTGCCCGAGGAATCGTTGTCGCTGCTCAAGCTCATGATGGCACGCCCGGAGGGCATCATCCTGGTCACCGGTCCGACCGGCAGTGGCAAGACCACCACGCTGTATTCCATGCTCAGCTACGTCAGCAGTGAATCGGTCAATATCATGACCCTGGAAGACCCGGTCGAATACCCGATGCCACTGATTCGTCAAAGCTCGGTGAACGAAGCGGCCAAGATGGATTTCGCCAGCGGCATCCGCTCCATGCTGCGCCAGGACCCGGACATCATCCTGGTGGGCGAGGTGCGCGACGAGGACACGGCCGACATGGCGCTGCGCGCGGCCATGACCGGTCACCAGGTGTATTCCACCCTGCACACGAATTCGGCCATCGGTGCCATCCCACGCCTGCTCGATCTCGGTATCGTGCCCGACGTACTGGCCGGCAACATCATCGGCATCATCGCCCAGCGACTGATCCGCAGACTCTGCATGCACTGCCGCGAGGCCATGCCGGCGAGCGACTTCGAGCGCAAGCTGCTGGGCCAGACCAGCAATGCGGAGATCACGCTGTATCACGCACGTGGTTGCGAGTGCTGCAACCACAGTGGCTACCGCGGACGGATCTCGGTGATGGAGCTGCTGAAGATGGATGCCGATCTCGATGAACTGGTGGCGCGGCGTGCGACCTGGCGTGAACTGTACAGCCTGGCGATCGCCAAGGGATTCAAGCCACTCAGTGAGGACGGCGTCCGCCGCGTGCTCGAAGGCGTCACCACACTCGACGAGGTCTCGCGGGTGATCGATCTGACCGACCGCCTGGGATGATCTGATGGCCGCATTCGAATACAAGGCGATCAACGACCACGGCAAGACCGTGTTCGGCCGTATCGAGGCCGCCAACGATTCGGATCTGGAAATCCGCCTGTCGCGCATGGGCCTGGAGATGATCCGCTGCCGACCGGCCAGCCGCAGCGAGTGGCGCCTGGGCCGCAACAAGGTCGGACGACAGGAACTGATCGCCTTCTGCTTTCATCTCGAACAACTCACACGTGCCGGCGTACCGATCCTCGAGGGCCTGGCGGATCTCCGCGACAGCGTCGTCAATCCGCGCTTCCGCGAGGTGATCGCTGGACTCATCGAGGACATCGAGGGCGGTAAGACCTTGTCAGAGGCGCTGGCGCGCTTTCCAGTGATATTCAGCAAGGTATTCCACAGCCTGGTGCGCGCCGGCGAGCAGAGCGGCATGCTGCCGGATGTACTGCGCAATCTCACCGAGTCGCTGAAGTGGCAGGATGAACTCGCCGCACACACCAGGAAGATCGTCATGTATCCGGCCTTCGTGGGCACGGTGGTGCTGGGCGTGCTGTTCTTCATGATGATCTACCTGGTACCGCAACTGACCAGCTTCATCGCCTCGGTCGGGCAGGTGCTACCGCTGCACACCCGCGCGCTGATCGTGGTCTCGAATTTCGTCATCGGCTACTGGTATCTGATCCTGCTGACGCCGCCCGCACTGTTTTTCGGGCTGCGCCATCTGGCAAAGGTGAACGCCCGGGTGCGGTACCGGCTGGATGGTATCAAGCTGCGTATCTGGCCGGTCGGCCCCATCTACGCCAAGATCCTGCTAGCACGCTTTGCCAGCAATTTCGCGCTCATGTTCGGCGCCGGCATCACCGTGCTCGAAGGCCTGCGCATCTCCGAGAACCTGGTCGACAACAAGATGATCGAAGAAGGGCTGCAGCGCGTACAGCGGCAGATCGGCGACGGCGTCGGGCTGACCAATGCCTTCGAGAACACCGGCCTGTTTCCACCGCTGGTGGTGCGCATGCTGCGCGTCGGTGAGAACACCGGCGCGCTGGACGCGGCACTTGCCAATGTCAGCTATTTCTACAATCGCGATGTACGCGAATCCATCGAGAAGGTGCAGGTCCTGATCGAGCCTGTACTCACCGTGATACTGGGTCTGTTGCTGGGTTGGGTGATGCTGTCGGTGCTGGGCCCGATCTACGACATCCTCGGGAAGATCACCTGACATGACGCGCCAGATCTTTCTCCTCACCAGCAACAGCCTGACGGCCTGGCGACAGGACGGTCGCACACTCACGCACATGGGTCGATTCGTTGCCCACGAGGCGGGCCTGGCACAGTTCGACAGCCATCTGCAGCGACTGGGATGCATGCCGGCGCTGGTACTCGTCGACATGGTCGAGGAGGACTTCCGCATCGACAGCGTCGCACATGCGCGCGGCAGCGACCGTACCGCGCTGTTGGCACGACATACGGAGCGGCTGTATCGCGGCACGGAGTACCGCCACGCCCAGGTGCTGGGTCGTGATCCGCACAGCCGGCACAAGGACGAAGTACTGTTCAGCGGTGTACTCAACCCGGAATTCGCCGACCTGTGGCTGGACGCCATGCGCCACCACAAGCTACCGGTGGCCGGGGTCTGTTCGCTGCCCCTGCTCAGTGGCGAACTGCTCGGGCGTCTGCGCGGCACGCGCAAGGATGTGCTGTTCGTGACCCACAACGCCGCCAGCGGCCTGCGCCAGTCCTTTTTTGTGAATGGGCGTCTGCGCTTCAGCCGCCTGACGCCGGTACCGGACAACAGCAGCGACGGGTATGCAGCGTTCGTACACGCCGAGATCGCCAAGACCAAGCGCTATCTGTCCAATCTCCATCTGCTCGGCCGTGACGTGGTGCTCGACGTGTGCATGCTCAGCGGCGGTCAGTGGCTGGACGACCTCGAACGGGTGCCCGACACCGCGGTGCTGACCCGATATGAGCTGATTCGCGTCGAGGACGCGGCACGCAGACTGGGCTACCGTGGCGCGGCGGACACGGCTCACTGCGATGAGCTGTTTGCGTTTCTTCTGGCACGCTCGCGCCCGCGCGATCACTATGCCAAGCCGAGCCAGCGCTTCCATCATCAGATGCATCGTGCCCGTCACGCGCTGGGCGTAATGGGGATCACGGCGGTGGTTGCCGGCGTACTCTGGTCCGGTACGCAGATCGTCGACGGCCTGCTGCATCGCCAGGAGACGGCGCGCATGCTGCAGCTGCTGGCAGAGGCAAACCAGCAGCGCACCGAATTGTACGCCCGTCTGCCACACACCGACGTCGCGCCCGAGGACATGCGCTGGGCCGTCGACAGCGCTGCCCGCCTGCAACGCGAACGGCACGATCCACATGCCCTGCTGGCGCGGGTCGGTCAGGCACTGCAGCTCCAGCCCGACTTGCAGATCGAACGGATCGACTGGTTCGTGAGTACCGATCTGCATGCAACCACGGCCGAACCCGGAGACGACGAGCGTGTGACCCACGCGTATGACGACGATGGCGACCCGGTCGACACCGATAAAGAGGCAGCCGACGGCAGCTACCAGATCGGCATACTCAATGGTCGCGTCATGCCTTTCGAGGGTGATTACGGCCGTGCGCACAGTCATATCGAAGCGCTGTTGACGCTGCTGCGCCGCAGTCCCGGCGTGCTCGTCGCCGAGGCCCTGGTGCTACCACTCAATACCGCCAGCAGCGGCCGCGTACTCGGTGGTGTCGGTGACATCGAGCGCACGCCCGAGGCACCGTTCCGCCTGCGGCTGGTCATGGGGGCTGCCGATGGCCGACCTTAAGGCAATGTACACCGAACTGCGTCAACCGCTGCTCAGCAGCGGCGCGCTGTGGCTCGGCCTGCTCATCCTGATGGTCGCGGCCGGTGCCTTCAGCTCACGCATGGAACAGGCACGCCAAACCTCCCAACAACAATTGCAGGCGAGCGTGCGTGACTATCGCGCTACACGCGAGGCCGGACAGATCCTGCAAACCGACGCGCAGTACTTCACACGCCTGCGCGAACAGGGCTTCGTCGGCCCGGAGCCACGACTGCGCTGGATCGAGGACCTGCGTGCCGCCGCCGCGCAGGCCGGCCTGGTTGCCATCCGCTATGAACTGGAGCCACGCCGTGCCGCCCCCACTGCAGTATCGGGGGCCACATCGGAGGGTACCTATACCCTGTACGTGAGCCCGATGAAGCTGGTCCTGGAACTGCGTCACGAGGGTGACCTGCCACGCTTTCTGGCGCGGCTCGAGGCCCGCCACGGAGGCCTGTTCGACCTTACCGCCTGCAGCCTGCGCCGTCCGCGTGACGGTGACATCAGCCTGGAGGAGGCCAATGTCAGCGCCGATTGTGCGCTGCGCTGGTACAGCCTGGACGCGGCGGAGACCGTCGCGTATGGGGAAGCGCAATGACCATCGGCACATCATGGCAGCCACGGCAGTGCGCGGCAGGCACAGAATCACGGGGTGGTTCTGTGGCGGCCGTTTACCGTCCTCCGGATGATGGGGGTGCCGGTACGACGCCTATGGCCTGCTCCGTGTGTTGCCGTGTGCTTCCGTGGCGCCTGCGGTTTTTGAAAATGAATCCACAACGCCACGCCGTCCTGCTGCTGTGTCTCGGTCTGGGCATCGGCAGTCTGGCGGTGGCCGATGATCTTGGCCGGTTGTTCACCACCCCCGCCGAGCGCGCCCGCATCGATGCCGTGCGCGCGGGCAGGGTACCGGTCGCCGACGCGGAGCTCCCGGCGCGGGCCGAGGCCAGCGACCAGCTGATGGTCAACGGCAGTGTCGTCGGCAGCGACGGCAAACGCCTGGTGTGGCTGAACGGGGTGCGCACCGGTCCCGATGATCCTGCGCAGCTGCAACAGGATGGCCGGGTCCGACTCGACTGGCACGATGGTGTACGGCTGCTCAAGCCCGGACAGGTCCTCGACCGGACCAGCGGTGAGATCTTCGAGGGCTATGCGCGGCCACAGGATCGCGGCCCGGATCGGGACCCGGATTCCGCCCCGACGTCGACCAACGCACCGACCGACGCACCGGCTCCGCCGCCCACCGACGCCGCCACCGGATCCGTCACCGCCCCGGGTAGCCCCGGGACCCCGGACGGACACGGCTGATCATGCTGCCGGCACAGGCACCCCGGTCTTGCCTGCGTCAGCAGAGCGGCGTGGTGGTTCTCATCATGCTGCTGATCCTGATCCTGGGCTCGGCCACGCTGCTGCTCACCAAACTCAACAAGAACGATTCGCGCCCGTCGCACAACGTGGCGGTGGCGCAAGACCTCGGCGCGGTGCGCGCAGCGCTGCTCGGCCATAGCCTGATCAACGGCAACTGCCTGCCCTGTCCCGACCTCAGCGGCGACGGACTGGCGCAGGCTAGCTGCGGCAGCGGCGCGCCGGTGGCCGGCTTTCTCCCCTGGGCGACGCTCAACCTTGGCGTGACGGATGTCTGGGGACGGCGTCTGCGCTACGTCGTCGACCCGGATTTTGCCGGCAGCGGCAGTTGCACCATCACCGCCGGCATGGCCGGTGACATCCGGGTCCAAGGGTACGACCAGCTCGGCAATCCCTATGATCTGACCAGCGACAGCCCGGCCGCAGTCATCTCGCACGGTGCCAATGGCTACGGCGCGACCCACGCGGATGGCGCCACCCTGCCCAATCCACCGCCCGGTCATGGGGACGAGGAAATCAACCGCACGGGTACCACCCTCTTGCTCCAGCGGGTGTCGACCGACGATCCCGCCATGGCCGGCGGCCCATTCGACGATCTGGTCGTCTGGGTTTCCTTGAACGCTTATAAGACCCAGCTGGAAAACATCAATGGAGACCCGCTGCCGCCATGAGACAGGTATCGCACCACGAACAACGTCGCGGCACGACAGACCGGCACAGGCGGTGGCGCGGATTATCGGCGCTGCCTGCCATTGCCAACGGCGACGACGGCTTCACCCTGGTCGAGATGGCCGTGGTGCTGGTCATCATCGGGCTGCTGCTCGGCGGTCTGCTGCTCCCGCTCGGTACCCAGTTGGAGAACGACCGGCGCAAGGAAACGCAGGCGGCGCTGGAGACGATCCGCGAGGCGCTGATCGGCTATGCGGTCGTCAATGGCAGCCTGCCCTGCCACGACACCAACGGGGACGGCCAGCCGGGCCCGGGTGCCTGCAACGGCGGCGCCAATCAGCGCAACGTCGGCGGCCTGCCGTATGGGCTGCTCGGTGTATCCGCAACAGACGCCTGGGGCCGGGCCTGGATCTATGCCGTCAACGGCGCCTACACGGGGACCTTCACATTGGGCACGCCGGCGAGCATCGGTGGCAATGGCAACCTCGAGGTCTGGGACGGCGCCGGCTGCGGCGGCACCCGCCAATTCGGTGCACAGCTGCCGGCCATCGTCGTCTCCGAAGGCAAGAACCGGTACGGCGGCACACTGGAACCGGAGAACCGCGACAACGACCGCTGCTTCACGGACGCCGGCTACGTGCAGAGCACCGCCGGCTTCGACGATCTGCTGACCTGGGTCCCGCCCGGTGTGCTGTTCAGCCGCATGGTCGCAGCCGGGACGCTGCCCTGAGCCGGTTGAATTCAGTCAACCTGAAAAACTCACTACAGCCACGGAAGCACACGGAAGACACGAAGATGAAACAGCGTCGCAAGGCGACGGCTCAGCACCTGGCAGGTGAGGAGGGCTGTTGGGTGAAGCAACTGATCTTGTCCATGTTTTCCCGTGGCAAATGCAGTTCTCAGGTTCAAAGATTTCTAAGGCGGTGCCGCTAACCCGCTACGCGGCGCGGCCACGGAAATACCACGCCCACCAACATGAGTCATTTCAGGGAAAGGGAGTACACAGCATGAACAAGCACCAATCCGGTTTCACCCTGGTGGAGATCGCCATCGTCCTGGTCATCATCGGCCTGCTGCTCGGCGGCGTGCTGAAGGGCCAGGAGATGATCGCGAACGCCAAATTCAAGAACCTGCAGAGCGACGTGCAATCCTATGCCGCGGCCATCTACAGCTTCCAGGATCGCTTCGGGGCCTTGCCAGGCGACATGACAACTGCCGCTGCCCGAACACAGGTGAACCCGGCGGCGCGCGGTGGTAATGGTAATGGGCGGGTCGACGGGAACACCTGTGCGACGGCGGCGGAGGAGTCCTGCCGGCTCTGGCAGCAGCTGCGCTATGCCAACCTGATCTCCGGCGACCCCACGCAGCAGGGTGCCAATGCCAACCCCAATCACGCCTACGGAGGTCGTGTGCAGGGCGCTTACAGTGGGACGCACGGCACACGGACCGGTATTTGGGTTGCATTGGAAAATGTTCCCGGCGATGTTGCCGCGCGCCTCGACCGTGAACTCGACGACGGCGTCGGCGGCACCGGCACCGTGTTCTGTGCTGGCGGCTGTGCTGGTGGAAACTACCCGGCGACCGGCGTCTTCGTGCAGTTGCGCGTAATGATCTGACCGACCACCCACCGCTTCGGCACGCATGACGGCCCGCCTCCGGCGGGCCGTCTGTTTTGTGCGCCACTGTGCGCAGCCAAGGCCACTGTGACCCGTACTTAAAAAGGAAGCGCCATCCCGCCCGGACACCGGCGAGCTCCTGAGAACCGCACGCCCGCCATCCATCGTCGGCTGGCCAAACGACCGCCCTACTCACCGCCGGGGCTGGCGTCCGATTCAGGTGCACAACCTCGTTGGACTGCGGGGCCCGTCAGGCCGATGCGTCCAGACCGAGCTCCTTGATCTTCCGCGTCAGCGTATTGCGCCCCCAGCCGAGCAGACGGGCGGCCGCGTGGCGACGACCGCCGGTATGCGCCAAGGCCACCTCGAGCAAAATGCGTTCGAACGTCGGGCTCGCGTGCGCCAGCAGCCCTTGCTCACCACGCGCAAGGGCCTGGCCCGCCCAGGTACGTAGCGCATCTTCCCAGGCTGCGTCGCCGATGGCGGCCACAGTGCCGGGCGCGCCGGCGATCCCGAGGAGTTCCGGTGGCAGATCCTGCAGGTGCACTTCGCGGCTGGCTGCCATCACCGTCAGCCAGCGACAGAGATTTTCGAGCTGGCGCACATTGCCCGGCCAAGGAAGCTGCGCCAGGGTCGCGGCGGCATCCGTCCGCAGGATTTTGGTTTCCACATTCAACTCCCGTGCGGCCCGCTCCAGAAAGAAGCGCAGCAGCAGCGGGATATCCTCGCGCCGCTCGCGCAGCGGCGGGATATGAATACGGATCACGTTGAGGCGGTGATAGAGGTCTTCGCGGAAGCGGCCCTCCTGCACCAGCTGCTCCAGATTCTGATGGGTCGCGGCGATGATGCGCACGTCGACCCGGACGGGTGTATGACCGCCGACGCGGTAGAACTCGCCGTCGGCGAGCACCCGCAGCAGGCGGGTCTGCAATTCGGCCGGCATGTCGCCGATCTCGTCGAGGAACAGGCTGCCGCCGTCGGCCTGCTCGAAACGGCCGCTGCGGCGGTTCTGTGCGCCGGTGAAGGCGCCGCGCTCGTGACCGAACAGTTCCGACTCCAGCAGGTCGCGCGGGATGGCCGCCATGTTCAGGGCGATGAAGGGCGCCTCCGTGCGCGGACTGTGGCGGTGCAGGGCACGTGCGACCAGTTCCTTACCGGTACCGGATTCGCCGTTGATGAGCACCGTGATGGTGGAGCGCGACAGGCGGCCGATGGCGCGGAACACCTCCTGCATGGCGGGCGCCTCACCGATGATCTCCGCCGGCGGAGTGAGCGCCTCGCGGTTGGCCTCCGCCTGTTGCCGGCGGCGCTGCTGCACGGCGCGCCGTACCAGGGCGACGGCGTCGTCGATATCGAAGGGTTTGGGCAGGTATTCGAACGCGCCGCCTGCGTAGGCCGCGACGGCACTGTCCAGGTCGGAATGCGCCGTCATGATGATGACCGGCAGATCCGGGTACTGCCCCTGGATCTCGCGGAGCAGTTCGAGGCCGTCGACGCCGGGCATGCGGATGTCGGTGAGCAGTGCGTCGGGGCGACCGCGCGCCAGGGCATCGAGCACACCGGTGGCGCCGGAGAAGCTGACGACCTCCATCCCGGCCTGCTGCAGCGCCTTCTCCAGCACCCAGCGTATGGACCGGTCATCGTCGATGACCCAGATCTTAGCGGCCTTCGTCATCCATGGGCTCCAGGGGCAGCAGGATGGTGAATTCGGTATGGCCCGGCCGGCTGGCGCACTCGATGATGCCGCCGTGCCGGTTGACCAGTGCCTGCGCGATCGACAGACCGAGGCCGACGCCTTCGGCATGGCCGGTCACCAGCGGATAGAACAGGGTTTCCTGCAATTCGGGTGGTACACCCGGTCCGTCGTCGATCACATCGACACGCGCCACCAGCTTGTGGCGGTGAGCGCCGATGGTGATCTGGCGCTGCGCCCGCGTGCGGATGAGGATCCGGCCGCTGCCGGCCAGTGCCTGCACGGCATTGCGGACGATGTTGAGCACCGCCTGGATCAGCTGTTCGCGGTCGGCCGGAAAGTCGGGGATGCTGGGGTCGTAATCGCGCGCCAGGTCCAGCCCGGGGTTGCCCTCGACGTCGACCAGCGTGCGCACGTGCTCGAGGACCTGGTGGATGTTGCAGCGACGGCGCTGCGGCACGTGGTTGGGGCCCAGCATACGATTGACCAGGGCGCGCAGGCGGTCGGCCTCGGCCATGATGATCCGGGTGTATTCCTTGAGCTCTTCCCGGTCGAGCTCGCGCTCCAGCAACTGCGCCGCACCGCGCAGGCCGCCGAGGGGGTTCTTGATCTCGTGGGCGAGGCCGCGCACCAGCTGGCGCGCCGCCTGATGCTGCTCCAGCAGACTTTCTTCCCGGGCGATACGCAGGTGACGATCGATCTGCACCAGCTCGACCAGCGCCTGTGAACCACCCTGCGGGTCGACCAGCGGGGTCACCGTACAGTCAACAATGATGTCCTGGCCAGACGGTGTATGCAGGTGCAGCTCGCGCTCGGTGCAGGTTCGTTCGCCCTGCAGGGTCTGCTCGATCCTCCGGGCGAGTTCGTCGGCGCCCGGGACGACCTCGCCCAGCCGCCGACCGGCGGCCTGACGCGCGCTCACGGCGAGCAACATCTCCGCCGCCGGGTTGAGGTACTCCAGCCGCAGTGCCCCGCCGAACACCAGCACCGCCGTACTGAGACCCTCGAGGATGCGGTGTCCCTGGTGGCGCGGACTCTGGGGGCGAGCGTTCATACCGGGTCCATAGCAAGAAGCAAACCAACGGCCGGGGTGCCGGCCGGCCTGGGCATCGTGCTCGTCGCGAAGTCACTCAAAACAGGATGTTATGCGTGAACATAAAAATCGACTCAACCGTAAAAACATACGAAACTCGCTGAAATCCAATAGTTTGCTCAAGCGGCTACGGGGCCGCTGGCGGATGATGAGCGCCGGTATACCGCCTAGCCATGGTCCGTCCTTTACGTGTAGCTCCGTGGACGGATCTGACAACAAGCGGGGGCCGTGCGCGTCCGCGTACGACGGCCACGCACCATTATAGTGCACGACGGTGCGGCCGTTGCCGGACGAACGCGCAACTCAGGGTGCGGCGGAAGAGGGCGGGGAGAGGATGGAATGACGGAGCAGATGCACCGTGATGGACGGGCTGCGGGTCAGGACCGTGCCGCGGCTATCGACGATCTCGCCTTGCAGGCTGTGGCTGCCGCGATCGACATTCTCCAGCGTCAGGGTCGCGGACTTGCCCTCGGACACGGCCTTGCCGTCGAGGAGCACCACCAAGCGGTGGCCTGCACGGGTCTTGAGCGGGGGCTCGACGGCGAAGCTCAGGGTAATGGCGCCGCTGTTCTCGCGCAGCGTCGCGTCGTCGGTCGGCGCCAGCAGTTCGAAGCGTTCGTAGGCGGCCGGCGCCTGCGGCTCGACGGGCCGCGGGGTGATCGGTGCGACCTCGGGCGCGGAATAAGTCTGCGGGGGCGCGACATGCACCTCTTCGGCCCCGTCTTTCGGCGTATCACTGAAATGTACCGTACCGTCGGCGTCCATCCATTTGTAGATCGCGGCCGACGCCAGCAGGGGAAGACCGGACAACAGCAGGAAGACGAGTGATTTGCGCATACCGTCAACATAAATCCGGACGTACGCGGATGCAATACCAATCCGGGCGAAAGGGGCAGGCCGCAGGGCCGGAGAAAACGCCCCCGGCCCCGCGCCCTGGCATCACAGGCTGTAATACATGTCGAACTCGATCGGATGGGTGGTCATGCGGATACGCGTAACCTCGTGCATCTTCAAGGCGATATAGCTGTCGATCACGTCATCCGTGAACACGCCACCGGCCTTGAGGAACGCACGGTCGGCGTCCAGGGCATCCAGCGCCTGATCCAGAGCATGACAGACCTGCGGGATCTTCTTTTCCTCTTCCGGCGGCAGGTCGTAGAGGTCCTTGTCCATGGCGTCGCCGGGGTGGAGCTTGTTCTGGATACCGTCCAGACCGGCCATCATCATGGCCGTGAAGGCCAGGTATGGGTTGGCGGTCGAATCCGGGAAACGCACCTCGACACGCCGCCCCTTCGGATTGGACACGAACGGGATGCGGATCGATGCAGAGCGGTTGCGGGCGGAATAGGCCAGCATCACCGGCGCCTCGAAACCGGGGACCAGGCGCTTGTAGGAGTTGGTCGACGGGTTGGTGAAGGCGTTCAAGGCGCGGGCGTGCTTGATGATGCCGCCGATGTAATACAGCGCCAATTCGGACAGGCCGCCGTACTTGTTGCCGGCGAACAGGTTCTTGCCGGCCTTGGCGAGCGACAGATGCACGTGCATCCCGCTGCCATTGTCGCCGACCAGGGGTTTGGGCATGAAGGTCGCGGTCTTGCCGTAGGCATGGGCGACATTCTGGATCACGTATTTCAGGATCTGTACCTCATCGGCCTTCTTCACCAGGGTGCCGAACGTCACGCCGATCTCGCACTGGCCCGCGGTCGCGACCTCATGGTGATGCACCTCGACGCCCACCCCCATCTCTTCCAGGGCCAGGCACATGGCACCGCGCAGGTCGTGCAGCGAATCGACCGGCGGGACCGGAAAATACCCCCCCTTGACGGTCGGGCGGTGACCCATGTTGCCGTCTTCGTAGACGCGCTCGGTGTTCCACGAGGCCTCGCTGGAATCGACCTTGCAGAACGATCCGCTGATGCTCGAACCCCAGCGCACGTCGTCGAAGATGAAGAATTCGTTCTCCGGACCGAAGTAGGCGACATCGGCAATACCGGTCGATTTCAGATAGGCCTCGGCGCGCCGCGCGAGCGAACGCGGATCGCGCTCGTAACCCTTCATGGTATTGGGTTCGAGGATGTCGCAGCGAATAATCAGGGTGGACTCATCGGAGAACGGGTCCATGACACCGGTGGCGGGGTCCGGCATGAGCACCATGTCGGATTCGTTGATCCCTTTCCAGCCGGCGATACTGGAGCCATCGAACATCTTGCCGTCCTTGAAGAAGCCGGCGTCCACGGTGCCCGACGGCACGGTCACGTGCTGCTCTTTGCCCTTGGTATCGGTGAAGCGCAGGTCAACGAACTTGGCGCCATTGTCCTTGATGAGTTTCTGTACCTTGGCTGCGGTCATGGGGTTTTTCTCCAACGCGGTAATGATTCAATCGCTGTATGTACGGTGTGTTTTTCGGGACGCCCGGGGCAGTGCAAACAGCCGGCCCAACGTTGCGTGGGTGAAGGCAGGAAGCATGCCACGGAAATAAATGATTATAATTCAGTGACTTGTCAAAGATGCCTCACAGTCGTGCGCGGCTGACGCACCAAAATAGTGCGCGGTGGCCAACAATTGCATCGGGTTGGTGCGGTCACTGGAAGAGCAACTTCACCGCACCGATCTCGGCCAGCGACCCGGTGGCACGCCGGAACGCCTCCGTCAGGGCTCGCGCCGCCGCACGGTCGGCGACACATTCTAAGGGCAGGGTGATGTCGACGTGAATCCGGCCATCGAGATAATGCAGGGTGACGTCCTCGATGGCGGCCGCCTCGGGGAGCGCCTGCCAACACCCGCGCAGCCGCTGGAGGATCTCGTCGCGCAGGGGCAGATGATCGCTGGGCGAGCTGGTCTCGTCGTCCTCCGGATCGATATGCACCGTGACGTCGGCGACCCCCTCGATATGCGCGATCAGCGCTTCGCGCGCCTTCTCGCCGATGCGGTGCCCCTCGGACACGCTCAGCGTCGGGGCCACCTGGATATGCACGTCGACCAGCGCGTCGCCACCGCTCTTGCGCGTCCGCAGGGTGTGCGCCCGGCGCACGCCGTTGACCTGCAGGATCTCATTGTGGATCTGCTCGACGACCTCGGCATCCAGCGCCGTGTCGATCAGCTCGCGCAGGCTCTGCCAGATCAGCGTCCAGCTGATCTTGATGATCATCAGCGCCACGCCGACCGCGGCCAGGGCATCGAGATAGGGCACACCCAGCAACGTACCGGCCACGCCGATCAGCACGATGACCGAGGAGATGGCGTCACTGCGGTGATCCCAGGCATTGCCGCGCAACATGTTGGAGCGCAGTTTACGTGCGGCCTTGATGGTATAGCGGTACAGCAACTCCTTGACGAGGATCGACACCGCCGCGACCGCGAGGGCCGCGACGGTGGGGTGCAGCAGTCGCGCCGGCTCGAGCAGGCGCTGGGCGGCATCGTAGGCGATACCGATGGCGAACGCGCCGAGGATCGCCCCCTGGACGATGCCGAAGACGGTCTCGATGCGCCCGTGTCCGTAAGGGTGGTCTTCGTCGGCGTCGCGGCTCGCATGCTTGGCGGCGAACAGCAGCAGGAAGTCGCTGGCCAGATCGGAGAGTGAATGCAGACCGTCGGCGATCAACGCCTGTGAATGGGCGAGATAGCCAAACGCCAGTTTAAGGGTCGCCAGCGCGGCATTGATCCAGGCACCCACGATGGTGACGCGGCGGATCTCCCGGTAACGCTGGTGGCCCGCCCCGTCGTTGTGGGTGGACCCGACCCGGGCTTCCGCGGCCACGCCTCAGGACTCCCCGGCCGCGACTTCAACGGTGATGGTGATGTCCCGTCCCTGCTGCACGATGTCGCCTACACCATGGCCGTGGATGCGGCACCAGGTCGGGATGTCGTGCAGGGCACCGGGATCGGTGCAGTGTACGCGCAGGCGATCCCCGGGCTGGAGTTGGCGGATGGCATCCTGGGTACGGATGACCGGCAGCGGGCACAACAGATTGCGAGCGTCGAGTTCGTGCTCGCTCATACGTACCAGGCCTGCGGCACGTCGGCGGGTGACAGCGGCGTGACCGCGACGATGCGGCTGTCGCCCTGCAGATCGGTGATACGTACCCGCACCTGCTCGGCATCGCGGCCCTTGCCGTAGCGACACACCAGCCGCGCGGCGAGCTCCAGATCGGCGGCGTCCGCCTGGCCGTCGACCAGCGCCAGCGGGCCTTCGAAGTCCACGGTGTGCAGGTGTACGAACTGCTTGCGATAGCCTTCGAGGAAATGATTTTCGCCCTCTTCACGCCCGATGATGAGTTTGAAGTTGGGGCGTGGCCGCAGATGACGGCCGACCTTCAGCAGCATGATGTCGTCCAGCTCGTAGCGGCGTTCGCCGCGGGCGGCCCACAGATCGGTGAGCTTCACTGCATACTGCTCGTCGGTGAGAAAGCAGCAACCCCCGGCCGGCTGTGCATACTCGGTGAAGCCGAACTGCGCGGCCAGCGCCATCTGCGGCTTGCGCGAGCGGCCGCTGAACCCGTACAGCTGCCCACGGTCGATCCAGCCCTCGCGCTCCGGCAGCGTCGGCGGCAGATTCTGTGCGCACAGCGGCCGCAGCAGACGATCCTCGGCGCCGGACTCGCGCGCCACCACGGGCATGGTGTCCTTGCGCTGCGACATGGGGCGCTGGCCGATCACCTCGCCGGTGATGATGAAATCGAAGCCGTGTGCATCGATCCATTCGAGCGCCTTGCCCACCATGAAGATCTTGCAGTCCAGGCAGGGATTGAGGTGGGCACCGTAGCCGTGCCTGGGATTGAGCACGACATCCTTGTACTCCTCGATGACATCGACGATGTGCAGCTTGATACCCAGCTGCTCGGCGACCCACAGGGCATTGTTGCGCTTGGGTTTGGCGGCGTCCTGACGGCGGATGGCATGGGTATGCCCCTCGACACAGAAGCCGGTGAAGAAATTGATACCCTCGACGTGGATGCCCTGCTCCAGCATCACCTTGGCCGCGAGCATGGAATCGAGGCCGCCGGAGATCAGCGCCACTGCCTTGCGTTTGTCGGTCATGCCGCTCACCTGGGAAAAACAGGGCCCTAGTGTAGCCCAAAGCGGCCGTCGAGGGCAGGCGCCGCCGCTCCAGGTGCTCGACCAGAAGCGGCTGATCTAGTGGGGTTTTTCGGGATCGATCGGAGTGTTCACCGGGGTTGCGTCGGTGACCCTGCGGAGCCCGCGCAGGGCGCCCGGACTACCCGTGTCGGCCCACAGTTCGAGGCTCTGCAACGGCGCCAGCGGCGGCGGTCCGTCCAGTGGCCGCATTGCCTGCAGCACATCCATCAGCGCCACGAAGCCCTCGCAGAGCTGCTGATAGACCTCCGCGCCGGCGTGGCGCAGGCGCTCGGCCAGCGTCCCATAGGCACCGCGGCCGAGGTCGACGTAATAGGACACCCGCACCAGGCGGCGCTCGGCATGTCGCGGATACAGGCCCGAGTACAACAGACACTGGTCGCCGACGTCGCGCAGCTGGGCCTCCTGGAGCTGGCCGCTTTCGCTGAGCCCGTGCAGATACTCGATGGCCATGGCGCGACCGGCGATGTCGGGACGGGCGATGAAGCGCATGAGCAGGAAGACGAGGTAGCTCTCCAGGGTCTCGTCGAGCTGCAGGTTCGCGGCCGACTCGGCCTCACTGACCAGGGCGTGCCACTGGGCGGTGGATGTGGGCTCCAGGATCAACTGACGCATACAAACCTCCTGTGGATGCAGGCTTAGCGGCCTTGCGCCGCGGCCGCTTGATGTCCGGTCGTGCAACCGGACCGGCAGGCGATTCCACTGCACATTCTTGCATGCACATTCCACACCACCACCGCCGGTGCCCCAACCGCCGGTGCGCGACGCACCAGCATCACCTGCCCGGTTGTCAGACCCGGGGCCACGGCCTAACATCCATCGGGGCTTGCATTTCCGACCTGTCCGTTACATGAGAACGGCGAGCGGAGGGGCCGCAATGAGACCCGAAAATACTAAAACTATGGAGGAGTGAGTCATGAAAAAAGTTTCGTGGGGTGTCGCCGTGGCGGCACTGTTGCTGTCCTCGGCTG
The DNA here is from genome assembly GCA_019911805.1 of Gammaproteobacteria bacterium. Classification (NCBI taxonomy): domain Bacteria; kingdom Pseudomonadati; phylum Pseudomonadota; class Gammaproteobacteria; species Gammaproteobacteria bacterium. The sequence goes on along the minus strand of JAIOJV010000116.1, from coordinate 43,403 downwards.
CACCGGCAGCGGATCGCTTCATCGGCGTGGGCATCGGCTCGACGGACATAGACGATTCCACCACCATCGCGGGCACCCGCGTGGCCATGGACGATACCGCCCTCGGCTGGAAGGTCTACGGCGGCATGATGCTGACCAGGAACTTCGGCTTCGAGGCCGGCTGGGTCGATCTGGGCGACATGAACCACGGCGGCGTCGACCTGGAGACCGAGGGCTTTATGGTCGCCGGCATCGCGGCCCTGCCGGTAGGTAACAGCCTCAACCTCTATGCCAAGGCCGGCGTGTTCTTCTGGGATCAGGACATCAACACCGTCAGCTACGACGGCGAGGATCTGATGTACGGCATCGGCGCGCGCGTCCGCTTCATGGATCAGTTTCACGCACGCATCGAGTATGAGGTCTTCGATACCAGGATCGAGAGCAGCCTGATTTCGGTGGGTGTGGGCCTGCAGTTCTGACCCTCTGTGGTTCCGGTCCGGGAGACAGATTCTAAATCTGTCTCCCTTCCTCCCTACCCGCTTACCTCCCGTCACCCGACCGGCTATACTGCCGGCTTCTCGAGCTTAAGCAGTTGATTCATGTCGATGTCTGCGGACACCCAGGGCGTCGCCGCCGGGCGCGATACGAGTACCTTCCAGGGCCTCATCCTGGCGCTCCAGGAGTACTGGGCCGCGCACGGCTGCGTCATCCTGCAACCACTTGATTTGGAAGTCGGCGCCGGGACCTTTCACCCCGCGACCTTCCTGCGTGCCATCGGGCCCGAGCCCTGGCGCACGGCCTATGTGCAGCCCTCGCGCCGCCCCACCGACGGGCGCTACGGTGAGAACCCGAACCGGCTGCAGCACTACTATCAATTCCAGGTGATCCTCAAGCCCTCACCGCTGGAGATCCAGGAGCTGTATCTCGACTCGCTCCGCGGCCTGGGCATCGACCCGCTGGTGCACGACATCCGCTTCGTCGAGGACAACTGGGAATCGCCGACACTCGGCGCCTGGGGCCTGGGCTGGGAGGTGTGGCTGAACGGCATGGAGGTCACCCAGTTCACCTATTTCCAGCAGGTCGGCGGGCTCGACTGCCGGCCCGTGACGGGTGAGATCACCTACGGCCTGGAGCGCATCGCCATGTACCTGCAGGGCGTGGAGAGCGTCTTCGACCTGGTGTGGACGCGCGGCCCGCAGGGGGACGTCACCTATGGCGATGTCTTCCACCAGAACGAGGTCGAGATGTCAGCCTACAACTTCGAGCACGCGCCGGTCGAGGAACTGTCCCGCTGGTTCGACGTGTGCGAGGCGCAGAGCCAGAAGCTCATCGAGATCGGCCTGCCGCTGCCCGCCTATGAGATGGTGCTGAAGGCCTCGCACAGCTTCAATCTGCTGGATGCACGCAGCGCGATCTCGGTGACCGAACGCCAGCGCTACCTGCTGCGCGTGCGCACCCTCGCGCGCGCCTGCGCCCAGGCCTATTACGATGCCCGCGAGGCACTCGGCTTCCCGCTGTGCCCGCGGGAGGGCGCGGCATGACCCGCGACCTGCTGATCGAGATCGGCACCGAGGAACTGCCGCCCAAGGCGCTCGCACGCCTGAGCCAGGCCTTCACCGGTGGCGTATGCACGGGCCTCGAACAGGCCAAACTCGCCTTCGGCGACGTGCACAGCTATGCCGCGCCGCGACGGCTGGCGGTCTGGATCGAGGCCGTCGCGACGACCCAGGCCGACCGCGAGCAGCTGCGCCGGGGGCCGGCGCTGGCGGCCGCCTTCGACGCCGCGGGCAATCCCACGCCGGGTGCGCAGGGCTTCGCGCGCTCCTGCGGCGTCGGCGTCGAGCAACTGGAGAAGCTGGAGACGGACAAGGGCGCCTGGCTGGTCCATCGCGGTATCGAACGCGGGCACAACACCGCCGACCTCATTCCGACGATCGTCACGCAGGCACTCGCCCAGCTGCCGATCCCGAAGCGCATGCGCTGGGGCAGCGGTACGGCGGAATTCGTCCGGCCGGTACACTGGGTCGTGCTGCTGTTCGGCGACGCGGTCATCGATGCCGAGATCCTCGGCGTGAAGAGCGGCCGCGAGACGCGGGGACACCGTTTCCATCACCCCGCACCGATCTATATTGGTGAACCGGCCGCCTATGCGCCGCTGCTGCAGACCGAGGGCCGGGTACTGGCCGACTTCGCCGCACGCCGCGCGGCGATCCGCGAGCAGGTGACCGCGGCCGGCGTCGCCGCCGGCGGGCGCGCCCTGATCGACGCGGCGCTGCTCGACGAGGTCACGGCGCTGGTCGAGTGGCCGGTCGCGGTGATCGGCGACTTCGAGACACGCTTCCTCGAGGTACCCGCGGAGGCGCTGGTCTCGACCATGCAGGACAACCAGAAATACTTCCCCGTCGTCGACGCGCACGGCCGGCTGCTGCCGCATTTCATCACGGTGGCCAACATCGTCAGCCGCGACCCCGCACAGGTGAAGGCCGGCAACGAACGCGTGGTGCGCCCGCGTCTGACCGATGCGGCCTTCTTCTGGAATCAGGATCGCAAGCAGCGCCTGGACGCACGCATCGACCGGCTCGGCACCATGGTGTTCCAGAGCCGGCTCGGCACCCTGCTCGACAAACAGAAGCGCGTCGCGCGACTCGCCGCGCACATCGCGACCGCGCTCGGTGCCGATGCGCAGCTGGCGGAGCGTGCCGCCATGCTCGCCAAGTGCGATCTGCTCACCCTAATGGTGTTCGAGTTCCCCGAACTGCAAGGCGTGATGGGCCGCTACTACGCGCAGCACGACGGTGAGCCCGAGGCGGTCGCGCAGGCCATCGACGAACAATACCGCCCGCGCTTCGCCGGCGACGCGCTGCCCGAGGCCCCGACCGGCCAGGCGCTGGCGATCGCCGATCGCCTCGATACGCTGGTCGGCATCTTCGCCATCGGCCAGCCGCCGACGGGCGACAAGGATCCCTTTGCCCTGCGCCGCGCCGCGCTCGGTGTGTTGCGTATCCTCATCGAGGGCGGGCGCGATCTCGATCTCGCCGAACTGCTGCGGGACGCCGCGGCCGGTTTCCCCGCGGAACTGAAGGCCGCTGCAGCGGTCGATGGCGTGTTTGACTTCATGATGGATCGCCTGCACGCCTATTACCTCGACGCCGGCATCGCACCCGACGTGTTCGATGCCGTGCGCGCGCAGGGCCCGACCCGGCCACTGGATTTCCACGCGCGCCTGCATGCGGTCACCGAATTCCGCGCACTACCCGAGGCGGAAAGCCTGGCCGCAGCCAACAAGCGCATCGGCAACATCCTGCGCAAGACGGAGGAGAAGATCCCGGCAACGGTCGCGCCCGAACGGCTCGTCGAGGCAGCGGAACACGATCTTGCCACGGGGCTCGATGCACTGCGCGGCGAGGTCGAGGCGGCGTTCGATCGCGGCGACTACACGGCGGGGCTGCGCCGCCTGGCGACGCTGCGCGAACCGATCGACCGTTTCTTCGACCACGTCATGGTGATGGCCGAGGACGCCGCGCTGCGCGCCAACCGGCTCGCACTGCTGCAGCAGCTGCAGTCGCTGTTCCTGCGGGCGGCGGACCTGTCGCGGCTGCAGTAGCGATCGATGCGGGGGATGGCAGCGACCACTCACCAGGTAGAGTTGCTGAGAACATCATAGGTGGTGCCGCACCGCCGCGAGGCCACCCGGCCGGCTGAGCCGGGGCCTCCCACACCGGAGTGCTGCGATGAATGAACATGATTCCTACCAGGCGATGTTGAAGGCGGTGCAGGCCTTCCACGACAAGCACGATTTCAAAAATGCGGGCGGCGAGGACCTGACCTACCGCGTGGCGCTGATGACCGAAGAACTCGGCGAGATCTCAGCCTGTGTCACCAAGGGTAAAAGCAAGGCCCTGCTCGCCGAGGAGTGCGCCGATCTGTTCATCCTGCTGATCGGTACCGCCATCGCCCAGGACTTCGATCTCAAACAGGCCTTCTGGGACAAGATGGAGACGCTGATGAAGCGCGAGTCGCGCATGGTCGACGGGCGTATCCGCGTCTCCGAATTCCGCGACATGGATTGAAAACATTGGCCACGGAAAACACAGACGGCACGGAAGCAAAACCGTGTGCCCTGGTAGATTCCATGGCCGTTTGTGCCAGAGGCACCGGCCGGGCCAGGCATTCAGCGTCGATCCTGCCCGTGTTTCCCGTGGCTAGGAGCCTGTCGGACTTGAGCGATCGTAGCGAGCAAGGTGGGAGAGCAAGGTCATTTTCTCGATCGTTTGAGGAGAATAGCCGTAGCTATTCGACGACCCCTTCGCCGGGAGCGAAGGGGAACGGCCACCAGGCCGGCCCGCAGGGTGGAGGGCAGGATGCCCGGAATAAAAGGATCGAAAAAATGGGCTACTCTCCTGCCGGCGCAGTAGATCAGTCTCAAGTCCGACAGGCTCCCCGGACGTTCAACATATGCGACTCGTGATCCTCGACCGCGACGGCGTCATCAACGAAGACTCCGACGCCTACATCAAATCACCCGACGAATGGATTCCCATTCCCGGCAGCCTGGAGGCGATCGCACGGCTGAACCGCGCCGATTACCGGGTCGTGGTGGCGACCAATCAGTCCGGGCTCGCACGCGGCCTGTTCGACGCCGATATGCTCAGCCGTATCCACGAGAAGATGCACCGCGCGCTCGCGGACGTCGGCGGCGTGATCGATGCGGTGTTCTTCTGTCCGCACGGGCCTGATGAGGACTGCGACTGCCGCAAGCCCAAGGCCGGGTTGCTGCAGGACATCGCGCGGCGCCTGAACGTCTCCTTGCGAGACGTGCCCGCGATCGGCGACTCGCTGCGCGATCTGCAGGCCGCCCGCAGCGTAGGTGCGCAGCCGATCCTGGTGCTCACCGGCAAGGGCGCGCAGACGCAACAGTGCCTACAGGCCGAGGGGTTCGGCACTACCCCGGTGTTCGCCGACCTCGCCGCGGGGGTCGATGCCCTGCTCGCCGAGCAGGCCGGGGCATGAGCGCCTCGTCCACCCTGCAGGTCGTCCGCTCGGGACTGTTCGGTGCCGTGTTCTTCACCACCATCCCGATCTTCGCCATGGCCACCGTGCTGTGCTTTCCGTTTCCCGTCCACGTGCGCTATGCGGTGGCCACACGCTGGGCGCGGCTGAATCTGTGGTGGCTGAAGTACAGCTGCGGATTAACATACCGTGTCAGCGGTCGCGAGAACATTCCCAAGGACACGGCGATCATCTTCAGCAAGCATCAATCGACCTGGGAGACGCTCGCCCTGCAGGAGATCTTTCCGCCGCAGGTGTGGGTGCTGAAGCGCGAACTGCTCAGGATCCCGTTCTTCGGCTGGGGCCTGGCGATGGTCGGCGCCATCGGGATCGACCGCAAGGCCGGGCGCAAGGCCGTCGATCAGCTGGTGACCCAGGGCCGGCAACGCCTGGAGAGCGGCCGCTGGGTGGTGGTGTTTCCGGAAGGTACGCGCGTCGCGCCCGGGACGCGGGGGCGCTACCGCATCGGCGGCGCCGTGCTGGCGGAGCGGACCGGACATGCCATCGTGCCGGTCGCACACAACGCCGGAGAATACTGGCCCGCGCGCGGCTTTCGGATGCGCCCGGGCGAGATCCAGGTGGTAATCGGTCCGCCGATCCAAAGCCAGGGGCGTTCGGCGGCAGAGATCCTCAGGCAGGCGGAGGAGTGGATCGAAGACACCATGGCGCGGATCTCGGCGCCGCGGCCTGCGGAGTGAGCGCGGTTCAGGCCCCATTCAGCGGCGGCCGCTCAGGCTTGGGTCATATCCGATTCACACACGAGGCGCCCACCAAGGGGGAAATATGCTGACACGCAGACGGTTCATGATCGGCGGCCTGCTGACGGCCGGCGCACTGGTGCTGGGTGGCTGTGCGGGCAGCGGGACATCGACGCGCGGCGCAGTCACTGTCCGCGACGAGCACGGCCGCGTGACGCTGGTGTTCAATGACCGCGACCGCAACGAGATCCACCGCTGGTACCGCAGAAACCTGCCACCCGGCCTGGCCAAACGCGAGACGCTGCCACCGGGCCTGCGCAAGCAACTGCACCGCAAAGGCACCCTGCCGCCCGGCCTGGAGACACGGCGCCTGGACCGCGAACTCGAGATGCGACTGAGCCCGCTGCCCAGAGGCTATTCGCGGCTGCGCATCGGCACCGACATCGTACTCGTCGACGACCGTACCCGGGTGATCCTGGACGTGATCACCGATATCGGGCGGTAGAAGACGGGGAAAGGCCATGCCACCTTCCGAGTGAAAATCGACGGGGCGACCAGGGCGCCTGCCGGCGATAGGCAGACTGCGCTGCTGAGAAATTAATCGAGTTTGATCATGTTCGCAGCCGACCCTAAGCAGGCGTTCATGCGCGGCCGAACAATGTAGATTATTTCGATGACATGACCTAGCTACGACCGGATATATATAAAGAATTGAGTTCCGTTGTCTTTTTGTTTTAGGCTCCGTTGCGGGTGGGTAAGGTATTGATCCTCCTATACCAAAAAAGATTATGGGGCCCAATTACTCCGTTTACAACGGAGCTTTTAGGCTTTCCAATAGTGGTTAGCTTGCACATGAACTATGGAACTACGTGACTACATTTTGGCTGCTATCGACGACATCTTAAAGGATGCCGCAACTGACGAAGGCCGCGCCTTGGTTCTTCGCGACGCTCATCAGCTTGTAGAGCACCTCGAAAAGAAGTGGGCGGCTGAACAACAGAATCAGATTCTTGTTCTGCTAAAAGGCGAGGCAAATCCGTCCACATTTTCCTCGGAAATTGCATCCGAAGCAGCGATGCTTTTTGGCTGGTTCAAAGCTATGAGTGCGACGGCAAGAAGACCTGCCATAGTCAGAGACCATTTGGCCGGAATGTATGCGCCACCTCTTTTAAATCCAGCATTCCTTTTAACGCTTGCGGGGCCTTTGTGTGGCGGTATTGGATGGTTTTCTGAGTATCAATGGTTGTTTTGGGTTGGTGTAGGTTTGTCTGGGCTTACGTTTTTTCTTAACCTCGCATCTGGCGTTCTCAAGATGCCGATTCTCCCCACACTCTTTACTGCTGTCGGCGCATTTAGCTTATCGCCCTGGTATGTAGGGGCGGGCGCCGGACTGTTACTGTGGACAGGTTTCGAACTAATTGGCGAAACATTTGGGAGAGCAGCAAAAAATGCAAGCTAACACGGCGCTCCATCCGACCGCGCAACCGCTGCGCGGTTTCGCGTCGGCTGAGCTTGGTCGTTAGACAGCAAAGGAAAGTTCTTGGATAGTCGTCATATCTTCAATCAACTTACTGGGTCGGCCCCAGTAGCGCTGGCCGATTTGCCTGAGCAGTTCGGGTTGTACGCACTATGGGATCACTCTGGCCAAATTCGATATATTGGTTGCACACCAAAAGCTACCGAAGGGTTCCGTACAAGAATTTTCAGCAAGCATGCCACCGGCAGCGAAGGTAGGAGCCACAAGTTTACGCAGGCTTATTGCGTTGGTCGCATGTGGCGCTATTGCAAAAGGCTTCACCCGGCTGCTGCTGCATGCGCGCAGTCCGCAGCGGATGCCGCTGCTTCCAAGAAGTTACGCAATGCGTTTATACGCAAATTCTGCGGTGCCACATTTGTTGTTGTCCCGCCATCGAACAACACGAGCAATTACTTTTTTTACCTCACCGCTCTTGAGAGCCAAGTTCAAGAGATGGCTCCTGCCAGCATGAGGGCATGGGAAGGTATAGGGTTTTCGACCACTGGCGAACCAGCAGAGCTCGTTGAGCAGTTGCTGACGGGTTTCCCCTGTGACACAGCTGCTATCGAGAGGCAAAATGCGATATTTCGCAAGTACGTTCTTGGTGTTGCTGTCTAACACATCGTCCAAGCGGACGCGCGAAAAGCTGCGCACCGCTTAACTCTAGCGTTGGGCGTCAAAATAGAACAGCCATGAACATTCGCATTGCCACAACTGCTTCTGAGATCGCCGCATGTTATCCCGTCATGCGAGTGCTTCGGCCCCACATCACAGAAGATCAATTCCTGTTCAGAGTTCGAAGCCAAGAAAAAACCGGCTATCGGCTTGCCTTTGTCGAACAATCGAGTGCTGTGGTAGCTGTTGCAGGATTCCGGGTAGGAGAAAACCTAGCATGGGGTCGCTTCCTGTACGTTGACGATCTTGTAACGTTGCCCTCTCACCGCTCAAAAGGCTTCGGTGCCAGCCTGCTTTCTTGGCTTAGAGAATTTGCGGTCAAGGAAGGTTGCGTACAAATGCACCTCGATTCAGGCATTCAAAGAAAAGATGCACATCGTTTCTATGAGCGTGAAGGCATGTCAATGGCAAGCTTCCACTTCGTCGAAAACATTGCACCCAACAAGGCGCTCCAACGGGACGCGCCGTAAGCGGCGCGCCCCTGAGCTTAGTCGTTAGATGCCATGAACACCACCTCAACTCCAAGCAATCAGATTCCGGTCGAAAAGCTTGGGCCTGCCGGCACCCGCGGCGAGCTAGTGGTTGTCGCGATCATGGAACACGAAGCGCGTCGCGATGCGGATCGACTTCACGACAAGGTGCCGCGGCCATTCAAAGTTTTCGCAAGGCTAGGTAAGACCGTGCTTGTCGCAGATAGCATCAAAGGGGACTTCGGCCCTGAAGATGGTGCGTCGTACCTTTACCTGCCTCCGACGGTCGTTGCTGGCCGCGTCCGACTGAACGGCGGAATGATGGAGTTCAAAAAGAACTCAAGAGGGGAAAAGTCGCTGGTAGAGTTCGAGTGCACAGCAACCAGCTTGCAAGATGCGAAAAGCAAGTTTCTAGAGTTTGCGCTCCCATTCCTTGACTACGAAGCTTACGTCGCCAACTGCCCCATTTTTATTCAATCCATTCGAGTCGACGACCTCAATAACCAAGTTCAGTCGATCGACTATGTTTCTCCATATCGAGCATCTACTATCAGCGAGCATCTCATTGAGGTATCAAAGGAACTAGCGCCCGTATACGCCATGTACCGAGAGGCGAAGAATTCACACAGCGACTTCTACAAGTTCCTTTGCTACCACAAAATTATGGATGGACTGCTGGGAACACTCCGTACGGCGCTCAATCACCGAGCCCGTAAGTTGAAGATAGAACTGCAGCGATACCGAGACCTAGTTCCCGATGATCCGGAAATTGCCGGCCCTTATCGCACGCACATTGGTACTCCGATAAAGACCTTTTTTGATAAAGTCATGACTCCGCAGTTTCGCAACGCAATAGCGCACTTTATTACTAAGGACGGCTCCATTCTGGATTTGAGCTCCCCAGAGACCATCGCGAAGCACACCGAGATCATGTATGTCTCAGAAGTTTGCGTAAGACAACTCATCGCATCGCATCAACAACTTGCCGCACAACTTGGAGTCGACAATGGCACCTAACTATTCATTGGTGCGGACGCCTGTCGGCGCTGCACAATTCAGACGTTAAGGTGCAGAAGCGATGGCATCGAACAGTTGGCGCGCAGACTGGGTCGGCAGGAAATGCAAAATTGCCTTGGCTCTATCGCGGGAGAGGCTGGTGGCACTTACAGCGAGTCGACAATTCTCGTGTGCGCCGCACTGAGCGCTCTCTCAGCGGAGGTCTGGCCCGGCCGTGGGATCGACCGAAGGCGCTTTGTTGAGCTTCTTGTTCGTATTGGCTCTTCGACAGCTGTGCGAACCAGCATCAGCGTACCTCTTCTCATTCAGCACCTGAGTGCCATCGGTGACCACGCCAACTCAGCTGTGCTCACGAAGGCGCTACTCTCGTTCAGTTCAACGCGAATAGTTGCAGGCCCCGAGGTAGATAGGGCAGAGTCAGACGTACTAACACTTTGTCCGTCGCTCGACCTCAAGACCATTCGTGGTCACTCGTATGCATGCCTTCTGTACGAGGAAATACGGTCTTCGTATGCACATGAGTACCGGCCTGGCAGTAGAGCTGACTCTTGGGCAATGACGCAGTATATCGGCCAAGCGGTGAGCTACGTCAATCGTCTACTCAAGCCCGAAACACCGAAGACTGAAAGGCTCATTCACTTTCACATCGAGTGGCTAAGACAGATGGCCATTGATCTCGCAATGAGCATTGATATCCTTGCTTCAGAGATTCCTCGTTCAGTTCCCGCGTCTTGGTGGATCGAGGGTGCACTGTGACGCTGCCCCCTAACCATTCGGTCAAGCGGACTTGCCTACGGCAAGCTGCTTACTTCAAACGTTATGCGATCAGGGATGAAGAGGTGACTACGTAAGATGCCAACAATACTCAAGATTGGGCCCTACCGGTTCTTTTTCTATAGCAACGAAAGAGGGGAGCCGTCCCATATTCATGTGCAGCGGGAACGGTTTCTTGCTAAATTTTGGCTAAATCCTGTTGCTTTGGCAGGTTCTAAACGGTTTGCTTCTCATGAATTGCGAACGATCCAAAAGCATGTTGATGAAAACAGGGAAATATTCTTGGAGGCGTGGAATGAGCACATTAGCAATTGAAACACATCCCCTGGCCCAGAATGTCGAGTTTACGGATGACGATCTAATTGTGTCATTAGTAGATGGGCGGAAGGTTACAGTCCCATTGGTATGGTTTCCGCGCTTAGTGGGAGCTACAAAAACGCAATTAGAGAACTACGAGCTATTGGGCGATGGCGAGGGAATCCATTGGCCGGAACTTGACGAAGATCTGAGTGTTTCCGGGTTGCTTCGTGGGAATCACTAGCATTCATCGCATAACAAACCCATCGAGCCGACGCTAGAAATCAGCGCGGCTCATGGGTGACGTTACACAGTGGTCAGTATTATTGGCTACACATTGTGTAAGAGGAGAAAAACCCCCTTTGGCCACGGAATCCACGGAACAATACGGAAAAATGCGTATGGCAAATCAGACGCCCACCCTGTAGGAGCGGCATTCCTGCCGCGATTCATACGCACGGCGAACCCGAGTCATCGCGCCAAGAATGGCACTCCTACGAAAGCGGCACCACCCCGAGATCTTACACAGTGGCCAGTAGTATTGGCTGCATAGCGTGCAACTCGTCATCCCGCTTTTGCGGGCATGACATCGCACGATGGTAGCGATAAATCCTGACTCCTGAGTAATGGCTGCTTCTGGCTGTTCTCGGCTAGTATTAAATTCCAGTACCGGATTTCGCTCCAGGTCCGCTTTCGATCGGAAGCGGAAGTTGAATAACTTCGCAATGGCCACCCGCTCTGCGGTCACTCGTGTGAGTGGCACAACCGCATTTTAAATGACCGCGGACACCGGCCTCAGATGTCCAGATTCGCGACCGCCAGTGCATTGGTCTCGATGAAGTCGCGGCGTGGTTCGACTTGGTCCCCCATCAGGGTGGTGAAGATCTGGTCCGCGGCGACAGCGTCCTCGATCTGCACCTGCAGCAGGCGGCGGGTCTCCGGGTTCATCGTGGTCTCCCAGAGCTGCTCGGGGTTCATCTCGCCCAGCCCCTTATAGCGCTGGATGTGCTGACCGCGGCGCGCCTGGTCGAGCAGCCACTCCATGACCTGCTTGAAGCTGGACACCTCCTGCTTGCGCTCACCGCGCATGATGTAGGCGCCCGGGCCGATCAGGCCTTCCAGCTGCTCACCGAGTTCGGCCATGCGCTGGTACTCAGCGGTCGCGAAGAAGTCACTGGACAGCCGCTGTTCCTGGGCGATGATGCCGTGGGTGCGCTTGATCAGACTGGCGCTGAAACCCTCCTGCTCGGACTGCAGCCCCACCAGGATCTCGAACTTCTGCCCCGGCGGCAGGACGGCGTTGGCGCGCTGCTCCAGTTCGGTAAACCAGTCGGCGATGCGCGCCGCGTCGCGCAGGGCGGACGCGTCCAGCGGCGGCATGTAGATCATCTTCTCCAGCAGCAGCGGGTCGTACCGGCGCGCCAGCCGGCGGATGGACGTCATGACGGCTGTATAGCGGTCGGCCAGGGCCTCGAGCGCCGTGCCGGTGATGGGCGGCGCGGTGGGATCGACGTGCAGCCGGGCGTCATCGAGGGCGACGCTCAGAAGGTAGTCTGTCAGCGCCGCATCATCCTTAACGTATTGTTCTTGCTTACCTTTTTTCACTTTATAGAGCGGCGGCTGGGCGATGTAGATGTGTCCGCGCTCGATCAGTGCGGGCATCTGGCGATAGAAGAAGGTCAACAGCAGGGTGCGGATGTGCGAGCCGTCGACGTCTGCGTCGGTCATGATGATGATGCGGTGGTACCGCAGCTTATCGGGGTTGAATTCCTCACGACCGATACCGCAACCCAGGGCGGTGATCAGCGTACCCACCTCCACCGACGACAACATCTTGTCGAATCTGGCTTTTTCCACGTTCAAGATCTTACCCTTGAGCGGCAGGATGGCCTGGGTGCGGCGATCCCGGCCCTGCTTGGCCGAGCCGCCGGCGGAGTCGCCCTCGACCAGGAACAGCTCAGACAGCGCCGGGTCACGCTCCTGGCAATCGGCCAGTTTTCCGGGCAGGCCGGCGATATCCAGGGCCCCCTTGCGGCGGGTCATCTCGCGCGCCTTACGGGCGGCCTCCCGGGCCCGGGAGGCCTCGACGATCTTGCCGGTGATGGCCTTGGCCTCGTTCGGGTGTTCCAGCAAGTAATCCTGCAGCTTCTCGGACACGACCGATTCCACCACGGCCTTCACTTCAGAGGAGACCAGCTTGTCCTTGGTCTGAGACGAAAACTTGGGGTCGGGGACCTTGACCGACAGCACCGCCATCAGGCCCTCGCGGGCATCATCGCCCGTAGGCACGACCTTCGCCTTCTTGGTGATGCCCTCTTTTTCCATGTACTGGTTGAGGGTCCGTGTCAGCGCGGCGCGGAAGCCGGCCAGGTGGGTGCCGCCGTCGCGCTGGGGAATGTTATTGGTGAAACAGAAGATATTTTCCTGATAGGAATCATTCCACTGGAACGCCACCTCGACACCCATATCATCGCGTTTTGTGTCGAAATAACAGACCGTCGGGTGCAACGGGGTCTTGTTGCGGTTCAGGTGCTCGACAAAGGCGCGGATACCACCCTGATATTCGAATAGATCGGATTTATCGTTACGCTCGTCCTTCAGAAGGATACGCACGCCGGAATTCAGGAAAGACAACTCGCGCAGGCGTTTGGCCAGCAGGTCGTAATGGAATTCGATGTTGGTAAAGATCGTCGAGCTCGGCTTGAAGCGGATCTCGGTGCCCGTGGCATCGCTGACGCCGACCGGGGTAAGCGGGGCGAGTGGCTCGCCCATGCGGTATTCCTGTTGCCAGACCTGACCATCGCGGCGGATGGTCAGTTTCAACTGCTCCGACAGGGCATTGACCACGGATACACCCACACCGTGCAAGCCTCCCGATACCTTATAGGAGTTGTCATCAAACTTACCGCCTGCATGCAGCACGGTAAGGATCACCTCGGCGGCGGAGCGCTGTTCCTCTGGGTGGATATCGACGGGGATACCACGGCCGTCGTCGGTCACGGTGATCGACTCGTCACCGTGGATGGTGACGGTAACGGTCTGGCAATGACCCGCCAGCGCCTCGTCGATGGCATTGTCCACCACCTCGAAGACCATGTGGTGCAGCCCGGTGCCGTCGTCGGTATCACCGATGTACATGCCGGGGCGCTTACGGACGGCGTCCAGGCCGCGCAACACCTTGATGTTGGATGAATCGTACGTCGGCTTGTCACTCATCGAATAACCCCCAGCGCAAAGGCGCCGCCCATTATACCACCTCCTGGATTTGGCCGTGTTCCACGTGGAACCACCGCCGGACAGCCCAATCGGACGCCTCCAACGCCGTCCCTTCGATGGCGGTGATGAACACCTGGACCTCGAGTGCGCGGAGCGCCGCCAGCACCCGTTGCCGGTGTTCGGCATCCAGTTCCGAGGCGAGGTCATCCACCAGGAAAATACTCGACCGCCCCCGGCACAGCCGATACACCTCGGCCTGGGCCAGCATCAGCGCTGCGACCAGCTGTTTCTGCTGTCCCCGCGAGACCCGTTCCTGAGCGGCGACGCCGTCCACCGTCAGGACCAGATCGGCCCGGTGGGGACCCAGCCGCGTAAAGCCTTGGCGCCGATCCGCCTCGAGACCCTCCGCGAGCGCCTCGGCAAAGGCCTGCTTGCGTGACCAGCCGGGGCGGTAGTCCCAGCTCAGCCCGGGCAGATCGACCAGCGTACGGATGTAACTATCCAGAACCGGCAATAAGGCGTCCAAATAGGTGCGCCGCTGCCGGTCCATGGTCTCCGCCGCCTGCACCAGCTCGGTATCCCACAAACGTACCTCGGTCGCGGCTAACCGCGCCCGCAATGCCGCATTGCGCTGCCGGAGGGCGCGCGTGTAGCGTTGCCATGCCGGATAGAAACCGGGTTCCACGTGAAACACACCCCAATCCAGAAAGCGCCGGCGATGCCGCGGCCCGCCCTCCAGCAGCAGATGGCTATCCGGGCTGAGGATCTGAAACGGGCACAGCGCTACCAGCTGGGTAAGCTGCCGCAGTGGCTGTCCGCCCATGCGTACCCGCAAACCGCGCCGATCGCGTTGCAGGCCGACGGCGACCGTACCGCCCTGGGTATCGCTGACCGTGCCCCGCACCAGCAGGGTCTCGGCCCCTTCACGGATCAGAGTCGCGGGTTGATTGGCACGAAAGGACTGCCCACGCCCTAAAAAGTAGAGCGCCTCCAGCAGGCTGGTCTTGCCGGCCCCGTTGGCGCCGGTAATGAGGTTGAGCTGGGGGGAAAATGCCAGATCTGCCGATGCGATGTTGCGGAAATCGCGGACGGCGACGGTGAGTAACGCCATGTGGGCGCCCGGACTCTCTAGGAGCCTGCCGGACGTGGGCGATCGTAGCGAGCCGGGCGGGAGAGTGGGGTCATTTTTTCGATCCTTCGGGGAGACTAGCCGTAGCGATATGACGAGCAGGATCGGAACAATGGGCCGCTATTCCACCGGCGCAGTAGATCAGAGCCAAGTCCGGCGGGCTCCTAGAGCCGCATGGGCATGACCACGTACTTGCAGTGGCCGGCAGCGCCGTCCTCGATCAGACAGCTGCTGTTGGCGTCGGACAGCAAGATGCGCACATCATCGCCCGGCAGCGCGCCCAGGGCATCCAACAGGTAGGTGACGTTGAAGCCGATTTCCAGGGGCTCGGCGGCGTACTGCACCTCGAGTTCTTCCTCCGCCTCCTCCTGTTCCGGATTATGTGCTTGGATACGCAGCACATTTTCGTCCAGCGAGAGGCGAATCCCCCGGTATTTCTCATTCGACAGGATGGAGGTGCGCGTCAGTGCCTGGCGCAGCAACCCGCGATCGGCCTGGATCTGCTTGTCGCCGCCTTGGGGCATGACCCGCTTGTAGTCCGGAAAACGGCCATCGATGAGCTTGGAGGTGAAGCGGATCTCGGGCGTCATCACCCGGATGTGATTGCTGCCCAACTGGATCTCCACCGCGCTGTCTCCGCCCTCCAGCAGCCGCAACAGTTCCTGCACGCCCTTGCGCGGGACGATGACCTGCTGGGTCTCGGCAATGTTCGTCTGGGTCGCCACCTCGCACATGGCCAGCCGGTGTCCATCCGTCGCCACGCTACGGATGGCGGTGCGATCCAGCTCCAGCATCAGGCCGTTCAGGTAATAGCGCACGTCCTGCTGGGCCATGGAGAAATGGGTCCGATCGATCAGCTCCTTCAGATCCTTCTGGCCCAGTTGGAAGACCTGTACGCCCTTCAGCTCGTCGATCACCGGGAAGTCCGCCGCCGGAAGGGTGGCCAGGGTGAAGCGGCTTCTACCACTGCGGACCGTCGCGCGTGACTGGTCGACCTGCACCTCCAGCCAGGCACCATCCGGCAGGGTCCGGCAGATGTCCAGCAGCTTGCGCGCGGGCAGTGTGGTATCGCCGCCACCTTCGGTCTCCAGGGCCACCCGGGCCACCAACTCCACCTCCAGGTCGGTTGCCGTCAGCGTCAGGCCCTGACCATCGGCCTGGACCAGGATATTGCCCAGAACCGGCAAGGTCTGGCGTCGTTCCACCACGCCGATGATCTGCTGAAGGGGCTTGAGAAAGGCTTCCCGCTGAATCTTGAATTTCATGCGCTATCTCGATCCTGGTCTTTAATTATTTCTTGAATAACTCTTGATTGAACTTGTTATTAGTCCCGGCAAGAGTCGTGGATAACCCGTTTTATCTAATATATTTCAATAAGTTATAACAGCGACAACCCTATGGGCAGAATACCCTCTGCCTGTGCGTAGCCTGTGGATAAATCAGCCCGATCCGGCGCTGTGCGTTTGCTCCCCAGCTTATCCACATCATGTGCTCAGGGTTCTCAACAGGTTGTAATAATCCTCTTTGATGCGCCCGTCGCTCTCCCGCAACTCCGCCACTTTGCGGCACGCATGCAGCACCGTCGTGTGGTCGCGACCACCGAAGGCGTTGCCGATTTCCGGCAGGCTGTGGCTGGTCAGCTCCTTCGCCAGCGCCATGGCGACCTGGCGGGGGCGGGCGATCGAGCGGCTGCGCCGTGCCGACAACAGGTCCGCGATGCGGAGTTTGTAATAGTCCGCCACCGTCTTCTGGATATTCTCGATGGAGACCAGTTTGTCCTGCAGGGCGAGCAGGTCGCGCAACGCCTCCTTGGCGAACTCCAGTGTAATCGGCCGGCCGGTGAAGCGTGAGCTCGCCGCCACGCGGCGCAACGCACCTTCCAGTTCGCGGATATTAGACTGTAAGCGCTTCGCAATGAAGAAGGCCACCTCATTGGGCAGCTCGACCTGGGTCTGCACGGCCTTGGACATCAGAATCGCCACGCGCGTCTCCAGCTCCGGCGGCTCGATGGCCACGGTGAGCCCCCAGCCGAAGCGCGACTTGAGGCGTTCCTCCAGCCCGTCGACCTCCTTGGGATAGCGGTCGCAGGTCAGCACGATCTGTTGTTGTCCCTCGAGCAGCGCGTTGAAGGTGTGGAAGAATTCCTCCTGCGAACGCTCCTTGCCGGCAAAGAACTGGATATCGTCGATGAGCAGCGCGTCCACCGAGCGGTAGTAGCGCTTGAATTCGTTGATGGCGTTGTGTTGCAGCGCCTTGACCATGTCGCCGACGAAGCGCTCGGAGTGCAGATAGACCACCCGCGCATCCGGCTTGCCGGCCAGGATGAGATTGCCGACCGCGTGCATCAGGTGCGTTTTGCCCAGACCGACGCCGCCGTAAATAAACAGCGGATTGTAGGCCTCGCCGGGGTTCTCCCCGATCTGCGTCGAGGCGGCGCGCGCCAGCTGGTTGGATTTTCCCTCGACGAAATTCTCGAAGGTGAAATCCGGATTCAGGGTGTGGTTCGGCACCACGCGCCCCGCGGCGGGCTGGTCACGCTCGCGGACGAAACGCGTCGGCCCGCTCGCGGCCTTCGGGGCCGTCTGCGTGCTGCGACGGGTGCCGACCTCGAGGGCGATCTGGGGCGCGGGCGCCACCGCAAAATCGACTACCGCCTGGCGGATCTGCTCGATGAAGTGCTCGCGCACCCAGTCGAGCACGAACCGGTTCGGGGCGAGCAGTCGCAATCGGTTGTCCTCCGCCACCGCATGCAAGGGCCGGATCCAGGTGTTGAACTGCTGTTCAGGCAGCTCACTTTCCAGGCGGTCCAGGCATTTCGTCCACAACGGCGCATCCAACGCTCGCAACCTCCAGAACGGTCTTTAATGGCGGGGAAAGGAAGGCCGCAGTCTATACCCGATGCCCGGGGTTATCCACATCCCACCACCGTCGGGACGATTGACACCCGCGACGCCCAACCAGTACCATTGCGCGTTTTCCGCCGCCCGGTTTTCGGGTGCAACGGGTCTATCCGACGAAGAGTTAAACGGTCATGAAAAGAACCTTTCAGCCCAGCAACCTCAAGCGCAAGCGTACCCATGGCTTCCGCGCGCGCATGAGCACCAAGGGTGGCCGCCGGGTCCTCAAGGCGCGCCGCGCCAAGGGTCGTGCACGCCTGGCCGTCTAGTTTTTCCTCGTCTTGGCGCGGGGTCCGGCCAGCTTTCCGCGCACTGCGCGCCTGACCCGGCCCGCCGAGTATCGGCGGCTGTTCGCCGGCGCGACGCGCGCCACCAGCCGTTGTCTGACGGTACTGGTCTACCCGAACGATACCGACAGCGCGCGCCTCGGACTGGCGATCTCCCGTAAGATCGCACCGCACGCGGTGACCCGCAACCGGCTCAAGCGCACCATCCGAGAGAGTTTCCGGCGTCACCGGTCCGAACTCGGTGGCTGGGACATCGTCATCCAGGCGCGCCCGGCCGCCGCCGCCGCATCCAACCGCGACCTGCGTGCCGAACTGGAACAACACTGGACCCGACTGAGGCGACGCCCATGCGTACCGTCCTGACCCTGTTGATCCGCAGCTACCGTTTCCTCCTCAGCCCGTGGGTGGGACAGCATTGCCGTTTCTACCCGAGCTGTTCCAGCTATGCCCTGACCGCCATCGAACGCTTCGGTGCCGGGCACGGCCTGTGGCTGGCAGTGCGCCGTATCGGCCGCTGCCACCCCTGGCATCCCGGCGGCATCGACCCGGTGCCCGAGAGATCGGTCGTACCGCCTCCAACCCCTTGCAGCCACCCCGGCAACCCACATCATCATGGATAACCAGCGTCTCTTTCTGTTCGTCGCCCTGTCGTTCGTGGCCCTGATGTTATGGGAGGCGTGGCAGCGCGACTACAACGCCCCCCCGCCGGCGGTCGCCACCACTGAACAGACCACCGCACCCGCGGCCGCCGCGCCGCCCGCCGACTTGCCGGCCGCCACGCCTGCGCCGGAGACCGCCGTGGCGGAACCCCTCGCCGAGACCGCAGCGCGCACCGCGCGCGTGCGTGTCGTCACCGACGTCCTGGATCTCGACATCGATACCCGCGGCGGCGATCTGGTGCGTGCCGATCTGCTCGCCTATCCGCAGGAATCGACCCGGCCGGACGTCCCGGTACGGCTGCTCAACGATGCCGCCTCGGACTTCTTCATCATCCAGTCGGGCTTGCGCAGCACCACCGGCACCGAGCCCACGCATCACGTCGTATTCAGCGCGCCGCAGACCGAATACCGGCTGCAGCCGGGACAGACGGCCCTGGAGATCCCGCTCACCTGGACCAGTCCCGAGGGCGTCACCGTCACCAAGCGCTACCGCGTCGAGCGCGATGCGTACGTGCTTACGCTCGAGCAGGAGGTCACGAACCACTCCGGCAGCGATTGGAGCGGGCGCCCGTACCGCCAGTTGCAGCGCGCCGAACCGACTGCCACCGGCGGTAACCGTTTCATCTACACCTATCTGGGCGGTGTGATCTACAGCCCGGAGGAAAAATACGAAAAGGTGAAGTTCGACAAGATGGCGGACTCGCCCCTGGCCCGTGACATCAAGGGCGGCTGGGCGGCCATGATTCAGCACCATTTCCTCGCCGCCCTGATCCCGGAGGCGGACGAGACGGATCACTATTACAGCCGCGTGCTCGACGGTAAGCGCTATGTGCTCGGCCTGGTCGGTCCGACCCGGACCGTGGCGGACGGCGCCAGCCAGGTGTTCAGCACCCGCGTATTCGTCGGCCCGAAACTGCAGGATCGGCTCGCCGAGGTCGCCCCCGGCCTGGAGCTGACCGTCGACTACGGCCTGCTCACCGTCATCGCCAAGCCGATCTTCTGGTTGCTCGAGAAGATCCATGCCCTGGTCGGCAACTGGGGCTGGTCGATCATCCTCCTCACGGTGCTGATCAAGCTGGCCTTCTACAAGCTGTCCGAGACCAGCTACCGCTCCATGGCACATATGCGCAAGCTCGCACCGCGGCTGCAGGCGCTGAAGGAGCGCTACGGCGACGACCGCCAGAAGCTCAATCAGGCGATGATGGACATGTACCGCACCGAGAAGATCAATCCGCTCGGCGGCTGCCTGCCCATCGTCATCCAGATCCCGGTGTTCATCGCGCTCTACTGGGTGCTGCTGGAAAGCGTCGAGATGCGCCAGGCGCCGTTCATCCTGTGGCTCACCGACCTGTCGGCGAAGGACCCGTATTTCGTGCTGCCGCTGATCATGGGCGTGACCATGTTCCTGCAGCAGAAGCTCAATCCCGCACCGGTGGATCCGGTGCAGGCGAAGGTGATGATGGCGCTGCCATTCATCTTCACGGTGTTCTTTGCCTTCTTCCCCTCGGGCCTGGTGCTCTACTGGGTGACCAACAACGTGCTGTCGATCGCCCAGCAGTGGGTCATCACCCGGCGCGTCGAGCGGGGCGGGAAGTGACGCGCCACGAACCCCAAAAACCAAAACCCAAAACCCTAAACCCAATTTTTACCGCGAAGGACGCGAAGGCGCGCAAAGGTAAATCATCAATGAGCGAAAGGAGCTCATTTCAGCCGCGGAACTACCCGGATAGTGAGGCGCGGCGGGTTTTGCATTCCGTGTCCTTCCGTGGCAAACGTGGTTTTTGGGTTTTTTAGCAAAATTTTCTTTGCGTTCCTTTGCGTCCTTCGCGGTAAAAATTGGGTTTAGGGTTTGGGGTTTCGTGTACTTCGTGGCCAACATCTCATGACCGACACCATCGCCGCCATCGCCACGCCACCCGGGCGCGGTGGCATCGGTATCGTGCGCGTCTCGGGGCCGGACGTGCCGTCGCTTGCACAGGTGCTGCTCGGCCGCCTGCCGGCGCCGCGCCGCGCAGAGCTGCACACCTTTGCCGATGCGCGCGGCGCGCAGATCGATCACGGCCTGGCCTTGTATTTCCCGGCACCGCACTCCTTCACCGGCGAGCCGGTGCTGGAACTGCAGGGGCACGGCGGTCCGGTGGTGATGGATCTGCTGCTGGCACGCGTGCTGGAACTCGGCGCGCGCCTGGCCCGTCCCGGCGAGTTCTCCCAGCGCGCCTTCCTCAATGACAAGCTCGACCTCGCCCAGGCCGAGGCCATCGCCGATCTCATCGACGCGGGCACCGCCCAGGCCGCGCGTGCCGCCATGCGGTCACTCGCCGGCGAATTCTCCCAGCGCATACACACCCTGGTCGAGGCGCTCATCCGGCTGCGTATGTATGTCGAGGCGGCGATCGATTTCCCGGAAGAGGAGGTCGACTTCCTCGGCGACGCCGCGATCCGCACCCAGCTGCAGACGCTGGAACGGCAGTTCACCGAGCTGCGCGCGAGTGTCCAGCACGGCCGGGTCCTGCGCGAGGGTATGACCGTCGTCATCGCCGGCCAGCCCAACGTCGGCAAGTCCAGCCTGCTGAATGCGCTCGCCGGCCACGAGGCCGCCATCGTCACACCCATCGCCGGGACCACCCGCGACCTGTTGCGCGAGCATATCCAGATCGACGGCATGCCCCTGCACGTGATCGATACCGCCGGCCTGCGTGACAGCGCCGACAGCGTCGAACAAGAAGGCATGAAGCGCGCCTGGCGCGCCATCGAAGCCGCCGACCGGCTGCTGCTGCTGATCGACGCCCAGCAGGGCTTCGGGCCAGCCGACCAGCGCATCCTCGAGCGCCTGCCGCAGCGGCTGCCGCACACCCTCGTCTACAACAAGATCGATCTGAGCGGCGACGCGCCGAGCGCCAGCGGCGCGGCCGACACCGACCGCCTCTACCTGTCCGCCCGCGAGGGCCAGGGCCTCGAGGCCCTGCGCGCCCACCTCAAGCACTGCATGGGGTACGCCGGCGAGACCGAGCATGGCTTCACCGCCCGCCGCCGCCATCTCGATGCCCTGGAGCGCGCCTGGAAGCACGTCCGTTTCGGCCGCACCCAGCTGGAGGAGCGGGGCGCCGGCGAGCTGCTCGCCGAGGAGCTGCATCTCGCCCAGCAGGCCTTGAACGAGATCACCGGGGAGTTCTCCAGCGACGACCTGCTGGGCCGGATCTTTTCGAGCTTCTGCATTGGAAAGTGATTCGCGGGAGGGGATGCGGCGAGTTTCCAGGCAGCAGTTATATTGTTGAGCGCACTTGTTAATAGCTAAACGCTATATATGCTGTTAACTATAATATTTATAACAGCCAGATAATGTGATTTATTTATATGCAATACTTTATGTTACGTAGCTTGTAGTATTGCCAGAGGGCGGTTGTTTGCGTGCCTTGCTGCCGATCACGTGGCCGTATCCAAGCCAACTGTACGCCGCGGTCGCTGCCGGCACTTACCCGGAAACGGGCGCAGATCCACCCGCCGGGGCTGTCCCGACGGGTGCGCGGCCCCGCCCTTTTCTGGTCAACCGCGGCTGCGCTGGCGTATAGTTCCCCGTCCCATTGCACCCTCATCACCCCGCGGGTGGACAGCACATGCAGTTTCCGGAGCAGTTCGACGTGATCGTGGTCGGTGGCGGCCACGCCGGCACCGAGGCCGCCCTGGCCGCGGCGCGCCTGGGCGCGCGCACCCTGCTGCTGACCGACAACGTCGAGACCCTGGGCCAGATGAGCTGCAACCCGGCCATCGGCGGCATCGGCAAGGGTCACCTGGTCAAGGAGATCGACGCCCTGGGCGGTTTCATGGCGCACGCCACCGACCGTGCCGGCATCCAGTTCCGCATCCTCAACGCCAGCAAGGGCCCGGCGGTGCGCGCCACCCGCGCCCAGGCCGACCGCGCCCTCTATCGGCGCGCGGTGCGCGTCGCCCTGGAGAACCAGCCGAACCTGCGCATCTTCCAGCAACCGGTCAGCGATCTGCTGGTGGAAGGCGGACGGGTCGGCGGGGTGGTCACCCAGATGGGCCTGCGCTTCGTCGCCCCCAGCGTGGTGTTGACGGTCGGCACCTTTCTCGGTGGCCGCATCCATATCGGCCTGTCGAGCTACCCTGGCGGGCGCACCGGCGACGCGCCCGCCAACGCCCTGGCGGCGCGCCTGCGCGAACTGCCGCTGCGGGTCGACCGCCTCAAGACCGGCACGCCGCCGCGCATCGACGGCCGCAGCCTGGATTACAGCGTGATGCAGGTGCAGCATGGTGACGACCCGGTACCGGTGTTCTCCTATCTCGGCGCGGCCGCCGAGCACCCACGCCAGCTGCCCTGCCACATCACCCACACCAACGCACGCACCCACGACATCATCCGCGCTGGCCTGGACCGCTCGCCCATGTACACCGGTGTGATCGAGGGCATCGGTCCGCGCTATTGTCCGTCCATCGAGGACAAGATCCACCGCTTCGCCGACAAGGACGCCCACCAGGTATTCGTCGAACCCGAGGGCCTCGACACCCATGAGGTCTATCCGAACGGCATCTCCACCAGCCTGCCCTTCGATGTGCAGCTGGCGCTGGCGCGCTCCATCCGTGGCTTCGAGAACGCGCACATCACGCGCCCGGGCTATGCGATCGAGTACGATTATTTCGATCCCCGCGATCTGCAGTATTCCCTGGAGACCAAGGTCATCGAGGGCCTGTTCTTCGCCGGCCAGATCAACGGCACCACCGGCTACGAGGAGGCCGCCGCGCAGGGTCTGATCGCCGGCCTCAACGCCGCGCGCACGGCGCAGGGTCACGCGCCCTGGTGGCCCAAGCGCGACGAGGCCTATATCGGGGTGCTGATCGACGACCTCATCACCCGTGGCACCCCCGAGCCCTATCGCATGTTCACCAGTCGCGCCGAGTACCGGCTGCTGCTGCGCGAGGACAATGCCGATCTGCGCCTGACGTCGATCGGTCGCGAGCTGGGGCTGGTCGACGACCGACGCTGGCGCGCATTCGACACGCACCGCGAGGCCATCGAACGTGAGCAGCAACGTCTGCAGGACCTGTGGGTAGGGCCGCGCAGTACCGCCGCCGCAGCCTTGAACGCACACCTGGAGATGCCGCTGGTACGCGAACAGCGCGCACTCGAACTGCTGCGCCGTCCACAGATCACCTATGCCGTGCTGACGGCCGCGCCCGGCATAGGCTCGGTCCTCGACGCGGGCGACGCCACCGGCACGGCTGCGCGGCGCGTCGCCGAGCAGGTCGAGGTGCAGGCCAAGTATTCGGGTTATATCGAGCGGCAGCGGACCGAGATCGAGCGCCAGCGCCGCCACGAGGAGCAACCGCTGCCGCTGGATCTGGACTATGATCGCGTACAGGGTTTGTCCGCCGAGGTGCGCCAGAAGCTGCGGCAACAGCGACCGCAGACCCTGGGCCAGGCGGCGCGCATCCCCGGCGTCACACCGGCGGCGATCTCGCTGCTGCTGGTACATATCAAGAAGGGCGGTCTCGCGCGTTTGAGCGCGTGAGCGTCGCCGTCGGGCGCACCGTATGCGCCCTCTGGAGCAACATGGAACTCGACACCGCCCTGGCCGCCGGTCTGGCGCAGACGGACCTGAAGCTGGACGCGCACGCGCGCGGCCTGCTGCTCGACTACATCGACCTGCTGGTGAAGTGGAACCGCGTCTACAATCTCACCTCCGTGCGCAAGCCGCAGGACATGCTCACCCGGCACATCCTCGACAGCCTGGTGGTGCTGCCCTTCCTGCAGGGCCCACGGGTGTTGGACGTGGGCACGGGCGCCGGCCTGCCGGGGATCGTGCTCGCCATCGCCCGGCCCGACTGGCAGCTGGTACTGCTCGATTCCAGCAGCAAGAAGCTGCGCTTCGTGCGCCAGGCGGTGGCCGATCTGGGCCTGGGCAACGTCGCGGTCGAGAACGTCCGTATCGAGGATTACCGGCCGCAGCAGTTGTTCGATTCCATCATCAGCCGCGCCTTCTCGTCACTGGACGAGCTGTACAAACACTGCGCGCCGCTGTGCGCGCCTGCTGGCCGTATCCTGGCCATGAAGGGCAGCTATCCGCTGGCTGAGGTCGAGACACTGTCCGATCCGGCACAGATGACGGCCGCGCACCGGGTGACGGTGCCGGGCATGGACGCGCAACGTCATCTCATCGAACTGCGGCCGCGCGCCGCAGGGTAAACGGCTCACGACTACTTCACTATCACCATCCGACCCGGGACCATGGCACGCATCATCGCAGTCACGAATCAGAAGGGCGGCGTCGGCAAGACGACCTCCTGCATCAACCTTGCCGCGGCGCTCGCCATGGCGCGCCGCCGCGTGCTGCTCATCGATCTCGATCCGCAGGGCAACGCCACCATGGGCAGCGGCGTCGACAAGCACGCGGTCGAGTATTCCAGCTGCGATGTGCTGCTCGACGAGATCGACATCGAACAGGCGATCATCACCAGTACGGCGGCCGGCTACGATGTGTTGCCCGGCAACAGCGACCTCACCGCAGCCGAGGTGGAATTGCTGAAGACGCCGGACGGCGGCCAGCGGCTGCGCGCGGCGCTCACCCGCATCGTCGACCGCTACGATCACATCCTGATCGACTGCCCGCCCTCGCTGAACATGTTGACCATCAACGCCTTGACCGCGGCCCACGGCGTGCTCATCCCCATGCAGTGCGAGTACTACGCCCTGGAGGGCCTGTCGGCACTGGTCGACACCATCAGCCAGATCCAGCAGTCGGTGAATCCCGGGCTGGTGATCGAAGGCCTGCTGCGCACCATGTTCGATGCGCGCAATAACCTCGCCATGCAGGTCTCGGAGCAACTGATCGAACACTTCGGTGA
Source organism: Gammaproteobacteria bacterium (assembly GCA_019911805.1). NCBI lineage: Bacteria > Pseudomonadati > Pseudomonadota > Gammaproteobacteria > Gammaproteobacteria bacterium. The sequence continues at coordinate 17,879 of JAIOJV010000116.1, read as the reverse complement.
CCAGGTCTACCGCACCATCATCCCCCGCAACGTGCGCCTCGCCGAGGCCCCCAGCCACGGCCTGCCGGTGCTCAAATACGACAAGACCTCACGCGGCGCCATCGCCTACCTGGCACTGGCCGGCGAACTGGTACGCCGCGAGCAGGACCGCGTGCAGGCGGCGGAGGCGGTGACCTGAGCGCGATTGCTGTTGCCTTGTTGAACCGCCAAGACGCCAAGAATTCTGGAATGGAACCGCCAAGGCGCCAAGACGCAAAGAAAAGCCATGTTCATGTAAAACACAACGGGCCAAAGCTTGTACCCGCGCTGCCATGGGTGTTCATCTCAAAAAATGTTTTCTTGGCGTCTTGGCGCCTTGGCGGTTCACCAATCCTGCTTGGCGCCTTGGTGGTTCAAACCAAGAATTCTTGGCGTCTTGGCGGTTCAAAACGATTTCCCTTGGCAATCCATGCACACAGGCAGGTATCCTTAGCAACCATGGCGACGAAGAAACGAGGATTGGGGCGCGGGCTGGATGCGCTGCTGGGCGGGGCGGCGAAGGCGACACCCGCGGCGGCTGTGGCGGGCGTTCCGTCCGGGACGGGCGCGGCCGAGCCGGTCGACGGCACGCTGCGTACCCTGCCGTTGGACCTGATCCAGCGCGGTAAGTACCAGCCGCGCCAGGATATGCATCAGGAGACGCTGCAGGACCTGGCTGACTCCATCAAGGCCCAGGGCGTGGTGCAGCCCATCGTGGTGCGGCCGATCGGCCGCGGGCCCGGAAATCAGCGCCGCTACGAGATCATCGCCGGCGAACGCCGCTGGCGCGCCGCTCAGCTCGCCGGCCTGCAGGACATCCCGGCTGTGGTGCGCGACGTCGAGGACCGCGCCGCCATCGCCATGGCGCTGATCGAGAACATTCAGCGGGAGGACCTCAATCCGCTGGAGGAATCGCGCGCCTTGCAGCGCCTCATCCAGGAGTTCGAGCTGACCCACCAGCAGGCCGCCGATGCGGTCGGACGCTCGCGCGCCGCCGTGAGCAATCTGTTGCGGCTGCTGGAGCTGGCCGATGAGGTCAAGGCCCTGCTCGGGGCCGGCCGGCTGGAGATGGGTCACGCCCGGGCGCTGCTGGCGCTTGCTGGCAACGACCAGGTCGACGGCGCCCGCCAGGTGGTCGCGCGCGGCCTGTCGGTGCGTGAGACCGAGCGGCTGGTCAAGCGCCTGTTGGCCGGCGCGGCCACGCCACCGGCGCCCCCCCGGCGTGTCGATCCCGACATCCGGCGCCTGGAGGCAGAGCTCGGTGAGCGCCTGGGTGCGAAGGTCTCTCTGGCCCAGGGTCGCGGCGGCACGGGCCGGCTCGTCATCAGCTACAACAGCCTCGACGAGCTGGATGGGATTCTGGAGAAGATCCGGTCGGGGAGTGAGGAGTGAGGCGTGAGGCGTGAGGCGTGAGGAGTGAGGCGTGAGGCGTGAGGCGTGAGGCGTGAGGCGTAACCCCTTTGAGCCACGGAAGCACACGGAAAGACACGGAATAATGTCATTATTGAAAACCAGGATCGGCTTATGCGCCTGTATGACCCCTGCCCCTTGCTCTCCGGTTGTGTGCCCCTAGACAAATTCCGCCGGGATTTTTGCGATGAATTCTTTCCGTGTGCTTCCGTGGCCAACACGATTTTGCCTCACGCCTCACTCCTCACTCCCCCTCAGGGTTATAACCTCTCTTTATTCCCCCATCATTGACCCCCTGACCCGGAAGTCCCTATAATGCGCGCCGGCACGCATGGGCCGGTCACTGCTACTGCACATGACGACCGAATCCTTCCACCGCGCATCACCGGGCGGCTGGCTGGGACACCGGGGTGCGCGCCGCCCCCGCGCCAGGACCGTCGCGGCATGCGTACGATTCTGAGTATCCAGGCCTGCCTGACTGCGGCGGCGGCGGTGGCGGGATACCTTTACGGTGGGCCGCCCGCGGCCGTGGCCGCGCTGTTCGGGGCCGCTACGGCACTGTCCAACACAGCGCTGCTGGCCTGGCGCCTGCACCGGGGCAAGCGACAGGTACACGCCGATGCGCAGCGGCATCTGTGGTCGTTTTATGTGTCCAGCATCGAGCGCCTGCTCGTCGTTGGTGGCCTGCTCGCGATCGGTATCGGTGCGCTGCGGCTCACGCCGCTGCCGCTCATGATGGCCTTCGTAGCCGGGCAGATGGCCTGGATGTTTTCTTGGATCGACCACGGACGCAAACTGTAATGGCTGGTGACACCCTTACCTCCGGCGAGTACATCAAACATCACCTGCAGAACTGGACCTACGGTCTGCACCCCGATCTCGGCTGGTCCTTCGCACACACCCCGGAAGATGCCAAGGCGATGGGTTTCTGGGCGATCCATGTCGACAGCATGCTGTGGTCGATCCTTCTGGGCGTCGTGCTGTTGTATTTCTTCCGCAAGGTCGCCAAGCACGTGACGGCCGGCGTTCCCGCCGGTGCCCAGAATTTCGCCGAGTGGATTGTGGAGTTCATCGACACCAGTGTGCGCGGTTCGTTCAGCGGCCGGAACGACATGGTCGCCCCGCTGGCATTGACCATCTTCTGTTGGGTGTTCCTGATGAATCTGATGGACCTCCTGCCGGTCGACCTGCTGCCGCGGGCGGCGCAGGTGATCGGGGCCTCCGTCTTCGGTGCCGATCCGCACCACGTCTATTTCAAGATCGTGCCGAGCACCGACCCGAACGTGACCTTCGGCATGGCGTTGTACGTCTTCCTGCTGATGCTCTACTACTCCTTCAAGATCAAGGGTACCGGTGGCTTCCTCGGCGAACTGGCGTTCCAGCCCTTCGGCAAGCTCGGCGCGCCGATCAACCTGATCCTCGAAGGCGTATCGCTGATTTCCAAGCCGGTGTCACTGTCACTGCGACTGTTCGGCAACATGTATGCCGGCGAGACCATCTTCATCCTGATCGCGATCATGTACAGCGCCGGTTGGGCGCTCGGCATCTTCGGCGGCTTCCTGCAGCTCGGCTGGGCGATCTTCCATATCCTGATCATCACGCTGCAGGCATTCATTTTCATGACGCTGACCGTCGTGTACCTGGACATGGCGCACCAGCAGCATCATTAGATTTCGACTGCACTTATAAACTCAACTTTTTAACCGTTTAGTTAGGAGACACTCATGGAAATGGCAACTGCTCTGCTGTACATCGCCGGCGCCCTGATGATGGGCCTGGGCGCGCTCGGCGCCGCGGTCGGCATCGGTATTCTCGGCGGCCGTTTCCTGGAAGGTGCCGCACGTCAGCCCGAGCTGATCCCCATGCTGCGTGTCCAATTCTTCATCGTCATGGGTCTGGTCGACGCCGTGCCCATGATCGCGGTCGGTATCTCCCTGTACGTGCTGTTTGCCGTCGTCGGCTGAAGTCGGAGCACTCGGCGGTCAACGCCTCCCTACGATTTTGAGGTAACGGCATGAATATCAATCTCACACTCATTGCACAAATGATCGTGTTTGGCGTGTTCGTGTGGTTCTGCATGCGGTTCGTGTGGCCGCCCATCATGGGCGCGCTGGATACCCGCCGGACCCGGATCGCCGATGGCCTGGCCGCGGGCGAGCGCGGCAAGCACGAGCAGGAACTGGCGCAGAAGCGTGCTGCCGAGGTACTGCTGCAGGCCAAGCAACAGGCCCAGGAGATCATCACCAAGGCGGAAAAGCGCGCCGCGGAGGTCGTCGAAGAGGCCAAGGCCGACGCCAAGACCGAAGGCGAGCGCATCCTGACCGCGGCCCGCGCCGAGATCGGCCAGGAGGTCAACCGCGCGAAGGAAGGCCTGCGTGCCCAGGTGGTATCGATTGCCATCGCCGGCGCCGGCAAGGTCCTGGAGCGGGAAATCGACGCCAACACCCACGACGACCTGCTGAACCAGCTGGCCGCACAGATCTAGGCGCACACGCATGGCGGAATCCACCACAATCGCACGACCCTACGCCCACGCAGTGTTCGATCTGGCACGCGAGCGGCAGGCCCTGGCGGCCTGGGCGGAACTGCTCGAGCTGGCGGCCCGGGTGGCGGCCGACCCGGAGATGCGCAGGCTGCTCGACGATCCACGCATCACACCGGCCCAGCTGGCCGGGCTGTTCGTCGACATCCTGACCGACATGGGGAGCGAGCGCCTCGACGACGACGGCCGCAACCTGATCCAGTTGCTGGCACAACGGCGCCGGCTGGTGGTCCTGCCGGAGATCTTCGGCCTGTTCCAACAGCTCAAGCACGACGCCGAGGGGGCCATCAAGGCGCAGCTGATCTCCGCGTTCCCGGCCACGGACGCCCAGAAGCAGACCGTCGCGGCCGCGCTGAAGCAGCGCTTCGGTCGCGAGGTGCAGCTCGAGTTCATCACCGATCCGGCCCTGATGGGCGGTGCGGTGGTGCGTGCCGGTGACCTGGTCATAGACGGTTCGGTCCGGGGCAAGCTGACCCGCCTGGGTACGGCCCTGAGCCACTGATAAGGAATAGTTATGCAACTCAATCCCACTGAAATCAGCGAGCTGATCAAAAGCCGCATCGAGACGTTCCAGACTGCCGCCGAGGCGCGTACCGAAGGTACCGTGGTCAGCCTGAGCGATGGCATCGCCCGCATCCACGGCCTGGCCGACGTGATGGCCGGTGAGATGATCGAGTTTCCCGGTGACGTCTACGGTATGGCGCTGAACCTGGAGCGCGATTCCGTCGGTGCGGTGATTCTCGGCGAGTACAAGCACATCTCCGAGGGCGCCGCGGTGAAGTGCACCGGCAAGATCCTGGAGGTCCCGGTCGGCGAGGGCCTGCTCGGCCGCGTCGTCGACGCGCTCGGCAGCCCGATCGACGGCAAGGGCCCGATCGATGCCGTCCGGACCTCACCCATCGAGAAGATCGCCCCCGGCGTCATCGCCCGCAAGTCGGTCGATCAGCCGGTGCAGACCGGTATCAAGGCCATCGACGCGATGGTGCCGATCGGCCGCGGCCAGCGCGAACTGATCATCGGTGACCGTCAGACCGGCAAGACTGCGGTCGCGATCGACGCCATCATCAATCAGAAGGGCACCGGCGTTAAGTGCATTTATGTCGCGGTCGGCCAGAAGAACTCTTCGGTCGCCGCGGTGGTGCGCAAGCTCGAAGAACATGATGCGCTGGCGCACACCATCATCGTCGCCGCCACCGCGGCCGACTCCGCCGCCATGCAGTTCATCGCCCCCTACGCGGGCTGCGCGATGGGCGAGTATTTCCGCGACAACGGCGAGGACGCGCTGATCGTGTACGACGATCTGACCAAGCAGGCCTGGGCCTACCGCCAGGTCAGCCTGCTGCTGCGCCGTCCGCCGGGTCGCGAGGCCTACCCGGGTGACGTGTTCTATCTGCATTCGCGCCTGCTGGAGCGCGCCGCGCGCATCAACGCCGACGAGGTCGAGAAACTCACCGAGGGTCGCGTCAAGGGCCGGACCGGGTCGCTGACCGCCTTGCCGATCATCGAGACGCAGGCGGGCGACGTGTCGGCCTTCGTGCCCACCAACGTGATCTCCATTACCGACGGCCAGATCTTCCTGGAAAGTGATCTGTTCAATGCCGGTATCCGTCCCGCCATCAACGCCGGCCTGTCGGTGTCGCGCGTGGGCGGTGCGGCGCAGACCAAGATCATCAAGAAGCTTGGTGGTGGCGTACGTATGGCCCTGGCGCAATATCGTGAACTCGCGGCCTTTGCCCAGTTCGCCTCCGACCTCGACGAGACCACCCGCAAGCAGTTGGAACGCGGCCAGCGCGTCACCGAATTGATGAAGCAGAAGCAGTACGCACCCCTGACGGTGGCCGAGATGGCGTTGTCCTTGTTCGCGGCCAACGAAGGCTACCTCGACGACATCGAAATCAAGAAGGTCGTCGACTTCGAGGCCGCGCTGCACGCCTACGCCAAGTCCAACCACGCGGCCTTGATCGAGAAGATCAATACGACCACGGACTACAACGACGAGATCGTCGCCGGCCTCACCAAGGCCATCGAGGATTTCAAAGCCAACGGGGCTTGGTAACCATCTTGGGATTCGGCATTCGGGATTCGGGATTCAGCAGGTTTTCCCCGAATCCCGACTCCCAATCCCCGAATCCTGGACACTGATATGGCCGGCGCAAAAGAGATACGCACCAAGATCAAGAGCATCAAGAACACGCAGAAGATCACCAAGGCCATGGAGATGGTCGCGGCGAGCAAGATGCGTCGGGCTCAGGATCGTATGCTGGCATCGCGGCCCTACGCCGAGAAGGTGCGCAGCGTGGTGGCCCACATGGCCACGGGCCACCCGGAATACAAGCACCCCTATCTGGTGGCGCGCGAACCCCGGCGCATCGGCCTGATTGTGGTGTCGACCGATCGCGGCCTCTGCGGCGGTCTGAACGTGAACATGTTCAAGACCGTCATCGCGCACATGAAGAAATGGAACGAGGCGGGTTACGAGGTCGATATCGTCGCCTTCGGCACCAAGGCCAGTCAGTTCTTCAAGCGCATCGGCGGCAACGTCGTGGCGCAGGCCACGCACCTCGGCGACGCACCGGCGATCCAGGGACTGATCGGCTGTGTGAAGGTCATGCTGGACAGTTACGATGCCGGCCGCATAGATCACCTGTATCTGGGCTATACCAAATTCGTGAATACCATGGCGCAGACACCGCGCGTCGACCAGGTGCTGCCGATCGTGCCTGCCGAGGACGAGCGCCTCAAGCACTACTGGGATTATCTCTACGAGCCCGATGCCAAGCCGGTGATGAACATGCTGCTGACCCGCTACATCGAGTCGCTGGTGTATCAGAGCGTGGTGGAAAACATCGCCTCGGAGCAGGCCGCGCGGATGGTCGCCATGAAGTCCGCCACTGACAATGCCGGCGATCTGATCGATGAACTGGAGCTGGTCTACAACAAGGCCCGTCAGGCAGCGATCACCCGGGAGATTTCCGAAATCGTCGGCGGTGCCGCGGCGGTTTAATATTCAGATACAAGAGGCAAGATACCAGATACAAGATACCAACAGGTCACGGCAGCAGGCGCAGCACGTGTACTTGCATCTTGTATCTCGTATCTTGGATCTCGAAATTAAGAGGGCCGCACCATGAGTTCGGGCAACATCATTGAAATCATCGGCGCCGTGGTCGACGTGGAATTTCCCCGCGACGCGGTACCGAATATTTATAGCGCACTCACTGTCGGTGACGCCGATCTGACCCTGGAAGTGCAGCAGCAGCTCGGTGATGGCGTCGTACGCACCATTGCCATGGGCTCCACCGATGGCCTGAAGCGCGGGCTGAACGTAACCAACACCGGTGCCCCGATCTCGGTGCCGGTCGGCACCAAGACGCTGGGTCGCATCATGAATGTGCTCGGCGAGCCGGTGGACGATGCCGGGCCGATCGGTGCCGAGACCACCGCCGCCATTCACCGCAAGCCGCCGACCTTTGCCGAACAGGCCGCGGCGGTCGAGATCCTGGAAACCGGCATCAAGGTCATCGACCTGATCTGCCCGTTCGCCAAGGGCGGCAAGGTGGGCCTGTTCGGTGGCGCCGGCGTAGGCAAGACCGTGACCCTGATGGAGCTGATCCGCAACATTGCCGTCGAGCACTCCGGCTACTCGGTGTTCGCCGGTGTCGGCGAGCGGACCCGCGAAGGCAACGACTTCTATCATGAAATGACCGAGGGCGGCGTCATCGACAAGGTGGCGCTGGTGTATGGTCAGATGAACGAGCCGCCGGGCAACCGCCTGCGCGTGGCACTCACCGGCCTGACCATGGCCGAGTTCTTCCGTGACGAAGGCCGTGACGTGTTGTTCTTCGTCGACAACATCTACCGCTACACCCTGGCCGGTACCGAGGTGTCCGCACTGCTCGGGCGCATGCCATCGGCAGTGGGTTATCAGCCGACCCTGGCCGAGGAGATGGGTGTCCTGCAGGAGCGCATCACCTCCACCAAGACGGGCTCCATCACCTCGATTCAGGCCGTGTACGTGCCCGCCGACGACTTGACCGACCCGTCACCGGCGACGACCTTCGCGCACTTGGATGCGACCCTGGTGCTGTCGCGCAACATCGCCGAGCTGGGTATCTATCCCGCCGTCGATCCGCTCGATTCCACCTCGCGAATCCTCGATCCGCTGATCGTCGGCAACGAACACTACGATACCGCCCGCGCCGTGCAGGGCACCTTGCAGCGCTACAAGGAACTGAAGGACATCATCGCGATTCTGGGTATGGACGAACTGTCCGAGGACGACAAGCGTGCCGTCGGCCGCGCCCGCAAGATCCAGCGCTTCCTGTCGCAGCCATTCTTCGTCGCCGAGGCCTTCACCGGCGCACCCGGCAAATACTGCTCGCTGAAAGACACCATCCGCGCCTTCCAGGGCATCGTCAATGGTGAGTACGACCACCTGCCGGAACAGGCCTTCTACATGGTCGGCACCATCGAAGAGGCCGTCGAGAAGGCGAAGACGCTTTAAGGAGATGCAAGAGGCAAGCTGCAAAAGACGAGTTGCAAGAGGCAAGTTGCAAGATACAAGTGAAAACCGAATGTACCACGACATTGTCGGGATAGTCGGAAACTTGCGCAACTTGCTTTAATGGACATCACGCGGTGAAGTAAGGCGCGATTTTTACTTGCATCTTGTATCTGATATAGGAGAGGCAAGTTGCGAGAGACAAGTGAAAACCGGAAGCATTGTTTGAAGTGTGGTGGGCGCCTCCGAGCTTGAGCGACTTGCATCAATATGTATCGTGCCGTGAAGTTGTGCACGGGAGTTTTTACTTGCATCTTGTATCTTGCAACTTGGATCTGAATTTATGGCCATGACCATTCACGTCGACATCGTAAGTGCGGAAGCCGCGATCTTCTCCGGGTCGGCGACCATGGTGTTCGCACCCGCCGAGATGGGCGAGGTCGGCATCGCGCCACGTCACGCACCCATGCTTACCTCCCTCAAACCTGGTGAGGTACGCGTGCAGACCGATGACGGCAAGGAGCAGACCTTCTACGTCTCCGGCGGTATGCTGGAGGTGCAGCCGCATGTGGTGACCATATTGTCGGACACCGCCCTGCGCGCCAGGGATCTCGACGAGGCCGCGGCCCTGGCGGCGAAGGAACACGCCGAGAAGCTGCTGATAGACACCAAGGCCGGCATCGACCACGCCAAGGCACAGGCCGAACTGGCCGAGGCCGTCGCCCAGCTGCGCACCATCCATAAGTTGCGCAAGGGACGGGGCTGAGTCGAGTGAGGGGTGAGGCGTGAGGAGTTAGGAGTTAGGAGTTAGGAGGGGCAGAATTTACGCCTCACGCCTCACTCCCAAACCAACATGACCGACCGACGCAGCGCCCGCACCAAGCTCGTCACGCGTACCGTCGACTGCAACCCTCCCTGCGCTGGCAAGACCCTGTACTTCGAGGTGCGGGTCCAGACCGTGCGCGCCGCGGCCGCCGACGAGCTTCGCCAGGTCACCGGCCCGGGGCGCTGAACCGGTCGGCCCCCGCTTACAGGCGTTTGCGCCTGACGGCCCTGCGGTCGTCGAAACCAGCCGTGGTATGATCCCCCCCGAGCCGACACACCCGCGAGGTCACCCGGGGTCACCTGGAATCGCCGCGCCGCGACCAGCCAGATCGGCACCGTACACTGCCCCGCAGGGAACCACCCCAGCCGATGGGAGACAGGCGACTACCATGCCGTTGAGTATCATCATCCTCGCCGCGGGCCGGGGCACGCGCATGCGCTCCACCTTGCCCAAGGTCCTGCACCCTCTGGCCGGCCGACCATTGCTGGAACATGTCATCGACGCCGCCGAGGCCCTGGGTGCCGACTCCATCCACATCGTCTACGGTCACGGTGGTGAGCAGGTGCGCGAGCGCCTGGCCGCGCGCCGGCTGACATGGGTCGAGCAGACCGAGCAGCTCGGCACCGGCCACGCCGTCGCCCAGGCCTTGCCGGCCGTCCCCGACGGCGATCGCGTGCTGGTGCTCTATGGCGACGTGCCGTTGATCGGTACCGACACCCTGGGTCGCCTGCTGGCCGCCGCCGACGGCGGACGTTTCGGTCTGTTGACCGCCGAGCTCGCCGACCCGAGCGGCTACGGCCGCATCCTGCGCGACGCCCCCGCCGCTGCAGGGGGCCGGGTCACCGGCATCGTCGAGCAAAAGGACGCGACGCCCGAACAGCTGTGTATCCACGAGATCAATACCGGCTTCCTCGCCGTCGACGCCGCCCCGCTCAAGCGCTGGGTCGCGCGGCTGGGCAACGGCAATAGCCAGGGCGAGTATTACCTCACCGACGTCATCGCCCAGGCCGCCGCCGAGGGGATGGCCATCGAGACCATCGCCCCGTACACACCGACGGAGATCCTCGGGGTCAACGACCGCGCCCAGCTCGTCGGGCTTGAGCGCGAATATCAATACCGACAGGCACAGCGGCTGCTGCACGCGGGCGTCACCCTGTACGACCCGGCACGCTTCGATCTGCGCGGCAGCCTGGAGCACGGTCAGGACGTGACCGTCGACGTGAACGTGATCTTCGAGGGCAGGGTGAAGCTCGGCGACCGGGTGCACATCGGTCCCGGTTGCCTGATCCGCAATAGCGAGATCGGCGCCGATACCGTGGTGCAGGCACATTGTGTCATCGAGGATGCCATCATTGGTCGCAACGCGCGCATTGGCCCGTTCGCGCGCATCCGTCCCGAGACACGCCTGGCCGACGACGTGCACATCGGCAATTTCGTCGAGATCAAGAAATCGACTATCGACACTGGCTCCAAGGTGAATCACCTGAGCTACATCGGTGACACGACCATCGGCCGGCGCGTCAATGTCGGCGCCGGCACCATCACCTGCAATTACGACGGCGCCAACAAGCACCGCACCGTTATCGAGGATGACGCCTTCATCGGCTCGGACACGCAGCTGATCGCCCCGGTGAAAGTCGGCGCCGGCGCGACCCTGGGTGCAGGCACGACCCTCACCCGCGACGCGCCACCCGGCGAGCTCACCTACAGCCGCGCCAGACAGGAAACCCGGCCGGGCTGGCAGCGGCCGGTGAAGAAGAGATGAATTTTATGAACCGCCAAGACACGGAGGGCGCCAAGGTGTTTGAACCGCCAAGACGCCAAGGGCGCCAAGAAAGGTCTGTGAACCGCCAAGGCGCTAAGAGCGCCAAGAAAACAATTTTTGAAATGAATACCCGTGAAAGCGCAGGAATAAGCGCAAGCCTTGGCCCGTTGTCTTTTACATAGACATGGATTTTCTTGGCGTTCTTGGCGTCTTGGCGGTTCAAAACGGGTTTTCTTGGCACTCTCCGCGTCTTGGCGGTTCATGGCAGACAACAGAAGGTAAACGGATATGTGCGGTATCGTCGGTGCAATCGCGCAGCGTGATGTGGCGCCCATCCTGCTCGAAGGGCTGCGGCGGCTGGAATACCGTGGCTACGATTCCGCGGGTATGGTCGTGGTCGGTCCTGACAATGCCCTCGCGCGCGTCCGTGCGACCGGCAAAGTAAACCAGCTGGCCGAACTGCTGCAGCAGACGCCGCTGCCCGGCAACCTGGGTGTGGCACACACTCGCTGGGCAACACATGGCAAGCCCACCGTCGCCAACGCGCACCCGCACATCTGCCGCGACACCGTCGCCGTCGTGCACAACGGCATCATCGAAAACTACGAGGTGCTGCGAGACCAGCAGCGCGCCCTCGGTTTCGAATTCACCTCGGAAACGGACACCGAGGTGATCGTCCACCAGATCTATGCGCATCTCGAGCAGGGGCAGGACCTGCTTACTGCCGTTCAAACGGCCATCACCGAGCTGCGCGGCGCCTATGCGTTGGGCGTCGTCTCGAAGGCCGAGCCGGACCGGCTGGTGGTCGCGCGCCGCGGCAGCCCGCTGGTGATCGGCCTCGGGATCGGCGAGAACTTCATCGCCTCCGACGTCGCCGCACTGTTGCCGGTCACACAGCGCTTCATGTTTCTGGAAGATGGCGATGTCGCCGTACTCACCAGCGACGACATTCAGATCTTTGACCGTGACGGCGCACCCGCACAGCGCACGGTGCGCATGTCCGAGCTCACCGCCGACGCCATCGAGCGCGGTGAATACCGGCATTACATGCTCAAGGAGATCTTCGAACAGTCGCGTGCGGTTGCCAATTGTCTCGAGGGCCGCATTGCCGATGGCCGGGTACTGGAACAGAGCTTCGGCCCGGAGGCGGCGCGCATCTTCGATCAGGTGCAAGGCGTGCACATCATCGCCTGTGGCACCAGTTATCACGCCGGCATGATCGGCCGCCACTGGCTGGAATCCATCGCCGGTATCCCCTGCAGCGTCGAGGTTGCCAGTGAGTTCCGTTACCGCCGCCCGGTGGTGCGCAAGAACTCCCTGATCGTCACGCTCTCACAATCCGGCGAGACCGCCGATACGCTGGCCGGTCTGCTGGAGGCCCGACGCCTCGGCTTCGGCCATTCGCTGGCGATCTGCAACGTGCCGGAAAGCTCGCTGGTGCGCGAATCCGAGCTGGTGCTGATGACCCGTGCCGGCCCCGAGATCGGCGTGGCCTCGACCAAGGCCTTCACCACGCAACTGGCCGCCCTGATGCTGCTGGTCGTCGTACTCGGCCGGCGACACGGCCTCACCGCCGAACAGGAGGCGAAGATCGTCCAGCAGCTCATCTCGCTGCCCGGCATGATCGAACATGCACTGCAGCTGAACCCGCAGATCGAGGAACTCGCCGAGCGCTTCGCCGACAAGCGCCACGCCTTGTTTCTAGGTCGCGGCGCGCAGTACCCCGTGGCGATGGAGGGTGCACTCAAGTTGAAAGAGATCTCCTACATCCACGCCGAGGCCTATCCCGCCGGTGAACTGAAGCACGGCCCACTCGCCCTGGTCGATGCCGACATGCCGGTGATCGCGGTTGCGCCCAACAACGAGCTGTTGGAAAAACTCAAGTCCAACCTGCAGGAAGTCAGCGCCCGCGGCGGTGAACTGTTTGTGTTCGCCGACGAGGGCGCCGGCCTCGCCGCCGGCCCCGGCATCACTGTCCTGCCGGTGGCCCCCACCGACGACTGTATCGCCCCGATCGTCTTCACCGTACCGCTGCAACTCCTCGCCTATCACGTCGCGATGCTCAAGGGCACGGACGTGGATCAGCCGCGGAATTTGGCGAAGAGTGTGACGGTTGAATAAAAAAGGTATGAGGAAGGAGTGCGTGTATGAGCCTCCATGCTCCATTTGAATTTCCATTTAGGCGCCCTATCAGGAATCTAAGCCCTTAGTTTCAGGCAGGGTAGAATGGTTATGGAGCCCAAATACTCCGTATGCAACGGAGCTTTTAGGATCCCCAATTGTAGTTATGCGTAGTTAATCAGATATGGAAAATGACTCAATAACACTTACAAAATTGGAAATTGCAGTTCATCAATTAGATGCTGCAATACGACACTATTTGAATGGGGATATTATTTCTGCAATTACTTTGGCTGGAGCTGCTGAAGAAATACTAGGTAAGCTTCTAGAAACTACAGGGCGGCAACATTCATTAGGGGAGTTTGCAGAATTTTGTGTAAAAGTAGGCAAGCATGCCTTTAATGAAGAATGGCCTAAGAAGAATTTCATCGAGATGCAAACTTATTTTAGGAATGGCCTTAAACATTCGACTGATGGCGAGTCAATGACTGTGCCACGTGAAGCAGCAGATGAAATTATTGGTAGAGCGGTTGACAACCTATGGGCTCTAGAAGGTAGAGAAACAGATGAAGTTCGGCGCTATATGGAATCACATGGATGGTAAAAAACGCATAACAAGGCGCTCGTTCGGACGCTCCTTACGTCGCGCCGCACAGCTTAATCGTTAGAACTCGCCGGAGATATCGGTGACCATGAAATGGGCAATATTGCTTTGGCCCTTGCTTGCGGCCACCAGTCCCATTCGGAACGTAAGGGTAGAAAGCATAGCAATTGTTCATGCCTTGGTTGCGTCTTATGCAGCGTGGGGAGTGATTACAGGAATCTGGTCATTACCTGGAACGTGGGAACGATCTGGAATATCTGTTTATACAAATGGAACACAGTGGTATGGGTGGTTTCTCTGGGCGGCAAGTGTGGTTGTGGCCATGTTGGCATGGATAGATAGAGGCATTCGTCTTGACCGATATTCGGATGCTCGTTTTCCAGCAAGACACCGCCAGCTTTCGTATGTTATCGCAGTCTTTGGGATCTTCCTGCTCGCCTACAGCGGTGGTTACTTCTACATACCTCTGGGCGTGAGCGGCTTATTTGCTTTGGGAGCCTTTTCAGGCGGTATCGATATACAAAGTGAAAAGATGAGTTCTAACTGACCGGTCAAGCGGACGCGCAAAAGCGGCGTTCCGCTTACCGGCGCGTTAGGCGCCAAACGAGGATAGTTGGTGACAATAAACGAGACCGTACTCGAAATGCACTTTCACGGAGCGCTGATGAACCTCGTGAAGGACAAGCTTGGCCTAGGCCCGGGAACGCAGTTCAATTTCTACAAGTACTCGACACAACTTGAGAAATTTGTAGGCTTTGATCAGGCATTCGTGATGTCGCAGCTTTCCGATAGAGACTTGTTCAAGCTGCTAAAGGGAGCCGCTCAAAACTCCAACTATGCGGTAACCCCGACCGTTGTCGGCATATTCTTGCAGTTCAAAGTCGTACAGCGTATGGATAGGCGCTCTAGAAAGAACCCTCCGCCTATCGCATCATCCCCATATTTTCGTGTGCCGCTGTACACTGCCCGCAAGTCTTCAAATGACAGATCGCAGCACGAACTTTTATATCATCTTTCAAAGAATAATAGTGGCGCGTTCGTCTATTACGCCTGCCCTTTTCTTTTTGACAAATCCAAACTTTATTCTCCGGCCGACCTAAGTCAGCTTCGTATGGCCACGCTAAGTAGTTGCCCATCTGATTACACCGATAACGATAAACATTTTATATTTTATGATTCTCCGTTGTCGCAACCTGTGTGGAAGAGTGAGCCTGTCAATGGTGAAGCGATAAGCGTTGACAGCATGGCGCGACAGGGACCAAAAAGGGGACCAGGGACCAAAAAGGGGACCCAAAAAGGGGACAGATTTATTTTTTAACCAAAAGATTATCAGCATTACCTGGATACGTTGACGGACTGGAAGACCACACTGGGCTGTCGGGTTTATGTCTACTGTTTAATGATGAACCATAAGCACCTGGCGATCGATCCGGGTAGTGATTCAGGTAATCTGGGATGCTTGATGAAGTGGCCGGCGGGTCGGGAGGCGTGCTGGGTGAATCGACTAGAGGGACGTACAGGGAGCTTGTGAGAAAGTCGCTACAAGTCCAGCCCGATCTAGACGGAGGCCTACTTATTTAGTGTGTTGCCGCTACGTGGAACTTAATCCGGTACGTGCGTGAATAGCGGCCGAGCCGGAAGAATGTCCATGGCCCCGCTATCGACGTAAGATGGGGACGATGCATTGGGGTGGCTGGAACAGGATCTGTGTTACACGGCCCTGGGAGAGACGGTGAGTAAGTATACAGACCGCTATCGAGACTGTGGGTGGTTCGGGTGTGCCCGAAGATGAGTGGCAACTGACTCGTGAGGCGGTACAGCGCGGGTAGTTGACGGGTAGCGAATGTTTTCGACGTGAGGTGGACAACGATATTGGGCCACGGATCGAGCCTAGGGGTCCGGGACGACCGCGACGGAAGGATCAACGATGAAAATAAATCTGTCCCCTTTTGTCTCTCTCAAAGATGAATGGCGACTGACTCGTGAGGCGGTACAGCGCGGGTAGTTGACGGGTAGCGAATATTTTCGACGTGAGGTGGAACAACGATATTGGGCAACGGATCGAGCCTAGGGGGCCGGGACGACCGCGACGGAAGGATCAACGGTGAAAATAAATCTGTCCCCTTTTATATATGATCAGACGGTCCTTCGGCACGCCGTGTTAACTCAGGATGTTAGGTGTTCATCAAAGGATAACGCAATGCAAGTGATCGTCTTCATCGCATACATGATTCTTGGTCTTTTCCAGTTCGCTGCTGTCATGACTGGCCTTGAAGATTGGATCGGCCTTCACTGGATAATTGCAGCCCCATTGGCTTTCTTTATTGCGTATATGCCGCTTGTAGGCACTGTCATCGGTATGTTCGGTGCTGTGACAGCTTGGCACTGGTCCTGGCTACAGGCGGGCAGTCTTTTCTTCGGCCCATTTGCGGTTATCGTAGTCATAGCAATGGGCGCGGGAGTTCTGGAAAAATTATCGAACAGGTCATAGCCAATGCCAGCAGCAGTAATCTACATCGCGGTCACAATGCTATTCATTGGGGCTGCGCCTATGCCATATGGCTACTACATGCTACTACGCTTCGTGGCAACAGGCGTGTTCGCGTGGGCTGCACTCATAAGTTACGAACGTAAAAACCAATCTCTTCCGTGGGTATTCGGGGTGCTCGCGCTTCTTTTTAACCCGATACTCATAATTCACCTGCCAAAAGAGTTTTGGGCATTCATCGACATTGGTGCCGGTGTTCTCTTGCTTCTGACCAAACGGCATGTACAGCAGTCTGAAAACGAACGCATCTAGAACACTAAGGGGATGATGCATGGATTCTATTGAGCCAGCAATATATGTACTAGGCATACTTATAACAGTGATTTGGTTGTATGGCATAAGAACTAATACAAGGACACGCGAGGGAGTTGCTGCTGGAACAGTTAACACTACACTACTATTCGTTGTATCTTTGGTTCTCTTGCCACAAATGGAATTTCCCGCATTCCATTTGCTCTGGGCATTCCCTGCTGCATTAGTTATTGGCTTACTACACACAGCCTTCCCTTTTTCACTAGTATCGATCCCTGGATACATATTGTGGCGGTTAGTGTGTATTGGTATTGACACTTCCGATGTGACGCATAGAGGGATATATGGGCTAAGTCTTACTGAATTGCATGACCACATCAATAAGTCGTTGAGTAAAGACAATGACGTCGAGCCAGCCTCTACTGACTCAAGCTCTACCAATGAGCTTGACGAGATTGTGCATTTGACTATGAAATCATTAAGCAAGCGAGTTAGGGCTCTAGATAGCGAAAAAAAGAAACTCATTAAGATGGCGACTATTTACGGCCTTGCTATTGCTTTGCTTGATGGTGGTGATGTGGCGGATTATGTAACTAGTATGTGTAAAAGATACAAAATTGGCGCAGAGGATACTACCTTGTTTATGAATTTCTATGAACGCTGTGATGGTGGGCATATAGTCTTCAATATTACAAATATGGCGCAGGAAGTCGCACAATCCGATAATCCTGAAGAAATGGTCAATGAATTGCTCGATGTTGTGGATGAGATCGTCAATGAGCCAGAGTTCCCAGAATCAGTGATGGCTCTATAGTCGGCGTTGCACGCGGGGTTTAAGGAGAAATGATTTTATGCCCTATATTCTAAGCGTGGGTTAACCGCGAGTAATCTGATTTGTGATACTAGTTTTCAAGAATTGTTTATAGCACTGAGTTTCATTGCAGGGGGGGGGCGAACATGTATTGTCCAAATTGTGGGGCAAAAATTCTAAGCGCTGGAAATTTTTGTATAGAATGCGGAACCTCATTAGAGGCAGCCAAACTCGTAGGGGAAAGTAAATATTCGACTAAGAAAAAAACTCCTCAGCCAAATAGCGCCTTAGGGTCAGCAGTAGAGTCCGTAAGCTTCCCCTCCAGCAGGACAGGTAGAAACTAGGGCAACTCTGATTAAGTCCCAACATCTGCGATAATACGCGCATGGTTCACAACGGTTAGGTATCGATGAGACAGCAGACTTTCGCCACCGGTGACTTTGAACGCTACCGCAAGCCGACTCGGCGGGAACAGTTTCTG